>JAJZAS010000047.1 GCA_021799325.1 Bacillota bacterium
TTGACAAGCAAAAGAGCCACTTTCGCTCAAAATGGATTGAGGAGCCAAGGTACGGGGCCTAACCCAACGTAATGCAAAAGTTGATTGATATTGCCGTGATTAAAATCCAACATGGCACTCCAGGCGAGCTGCGATGCCAGCGCAGGTACGGCCCAAGGGATAATCAGAATGCCCCGGTAAAATACAGACTCTTTCATATGGCGGTTGTTGAGAAAAACAGCCATGATAAGCCCCAGCAAATAATTGAAAACAGTCGTAGACACCGCAAAAATAAAAGTCCAGGCAATCGTAGGCAAAAAGTAAGGGCCCCATTGACCAAAAAGGATGGAAGTGTAGTTACTAAGTCCCACCCAACTGTAATTGAGAAAATGAGAGCCACTATCATAATTGGTGAACGAAATATAAATGGTATATAGAATAGGGCCAAGGCTCAAAATTCCAATTGTCACTAACGTTGGAAGCAAATAGACGTAGGCAATTCCTTGGGTTTTTCTCTTCCGACGAGGGTGTTTGCGCGCTTTTGGCGTCAATTGCGTGGCAGGAGTGGCCATCGGTATACCTCCTTGTCTTCAAACTCCGTACATAGGAGATGTGGAGGCACCAAGTGGTGATGCCTCCACATAAATGGTGGAACGCTTAAATGATCAGCCTACAGATTCACCGACAAGAATTTGTTTGACCGCATTTTGTGCGGCTACTTGCGGAGTTTCTTTGCCTTGAGTGACAAATGTCAGCATATTGCCAGCAGGCGTCCAAACTGCGTTCATCGCAGGAATGTTCGGCATTGGCGTGCCATATTTAAGCGCTTGGGCAAATGCATCGTTAAGCGGATTTTGTTTGACAGCTGCGCTGTCGATCAAAGATTTGATCACAGGGAGACGATGGCCAACAGAAAGTTCCTTGAGTGGGGTCGTCTTTGCAATATACTGCGCCAAACTCCATGCGGCAGCCTGATTCGGCGTGCGGGTGCTCACGACGAGCGTTTGATAGCCTTCAAAGGTTTGTGGATGCTTGCCATTAGGCAGGAGTGGCAATGGCTCGACCGCAAATGGAACTTTCGCTTTCAGGAGTCCTGGCGTATCCCATGGGCCCGAGATGTACATAGCCGTTTTGCCAGATTGGAAGTCCGTCAGCGCATAGTTGTTGTTGAAGTTAGGTGACATGAAGTGGTATTTGAAGACAAAGTCGCGAATCAGGTTCAGCCCTGCGATGCCGCCAGAACTTGCAAGGCCGATGTCGCCGGCGTTGGCATATCCTTTATTGCTTCCGAATACATATCCGCCCATACCACCGATGTAGGCGTAGCTGAAATAGAAGTTGTTGTCTGGGAATTCAAAGCCATATTTTTTCGCATCAGTAATAAATTGATTCCAGGTTTTGGGCGGTGTTTTAATTTTGTTAGTGCGATAGAAGAGGGCATAGGTCTCAGCGGCAAGCGGAATGCCATACATGGTGTGGCCATAAGAGACGGCTCCGATCGCTGGTTGAATATATAGGTTGGTATTGATCACGCCTTTAGGCACTGGGGCGATGACACCGGCCTGTTGCAGTGGTCCTAGGTTGTTATGCGGAATACCAATGGCCATGTCGGCGGAGTTACTGCGAACGGCTTGCTCGAAGTCGTTGAAGTTGCTGTCCGATGATTTGTCAACAATGGTCACCGTATCGCCATGCAATTTGCCCCACGCATTGGCGGTGGCTTGCATCAATTGCGCTTCCGGACCTCCCCACCAGGACCAAATGGTCAAATGGATGCCGGATGGCACGGAAGAGTGTTTTGCAGTTGCACCTGCGGGCATTGCACCGATGAATGTGGTGCCGAGTGTGCCAATGGCAAGGGCGACAGAAGCAATTTTGGAAAGCCTTTTCATGTAATGTTCCCCTTTCTATTTGTTTTGGGGAGATTCACCAGTAGAACTGTGAGAATTACCCCCAGATTGATATTGTCGAAAACTCATGCAACCTACTGTTCAATCGTTTGCATGAATTTCAATGAGATCATATTCGCCATTTGCTTTTTTATTTCCTGCTACAAAACGAAAAATTTTCGATAAAATTTTTTTATGGAAAATAGGCAGGTTTGTCGCTTGTCATAAGCGGTTTTAGATTAATGTGGGGAAACCGTAACCGCCCATCGTCATGATGCCCAAAGACGGTTGATTGGACGTGAAAAGAGGGGGAATGAGACATGATTTTCATGCATACGTTTGCAAGTGAAACCGCTACCATGTGCTCAATTCGTGCTAGCAAATCCATAAGAGCGCCGTAATCCTTTAGGATAATGGTTTTTTACCATGCCATGGACCGCTTTTCCCCAACCAAGAGGGGCTCCATCAACCGTGACAAGTACCCATCCGTTAAGGTCCTCGCAAGGGATGGTCTGCCCACGTAAATAATCGAGAACTCGATCATCACCGTAGCGCAAGCGAAGTTCCAGTTGCACATCTTCTGGTCGCAATGCAAGCGCAAGTGAATGGTGTGGCACAGCGTGTCCATACTCCATACGCATAAGCGCCAGTCCCGGTCGAAGCAATGGGTGGATGAGTTGCGCGCCTTCTGTTAAAGCGTAAAAGGTATCCCCGATAGTTTGTAGGGTATAGCCGCTTTTCAGTCGTTCCAGCCAATCGACGCTCAATACTTCTCTCGCAAAGGACTCAAAATCAGTTTTCAGGTTTTTGGTTTTTGCGCCTGTTTGACGACCGTGCCTAGTTTTGTTGGGGAACGCAGTACCGTGCTGCTTTTCAAATCGGGCGATGAAATGGCCTTCCCCATTAGTGTGCTGTGGAAAAAAACGACCGGCGTGTTGGGTGGGGATTTCATCCCAATTTGCTGGCATGGCATTCAGTGCTTCTTGGATGAACGGGTGTCTTTGTCCTGTGTGCCTCAGTTGCATAGGCGATAATGCGGCGTCCATTTCTGGCAATGCCACAGGGGAAAGTTGCATGTCAGGGTGGGTCATTGCAAATTTCGCACATACTAGTTCATTTTCAATAGGGTTGAATGTACAAGTGGAGTATACCAATCTTCCGCCAGGCTTCAGCATTTGATAGGCCTCTTTAAGAATTTCAAGTTGGCGAGCGGCATTTTTTATGAGGTTCTCAAGCGTCCAATGCGCAGTGGCCTCCGGCTCGCGCCGGAATAGCCCTTCTCCGCTGCAAGGGGCATCCACCAGAATTCCGTCAAAAAAATCCTGATAGGCTTTGGTCAACCGCTGGGGCTCAACATTAGCTACCGCGGTGCGGGTGAGTCCCCACCTTTCGATGTTTTCAGCTAGCGCTTCCGCGCGGGCAGGGTGGGGGTCGTTCGCTAGTAAAAAACCTGTGTTTTCCATCAAGGCACCAATTTGTGTCGTTTTGCCGCCAGGCGCCGCGCAAAGATCTAGGATATTCTCACCTTGCACTGGGGCAAGAACAGTGACAGGGGCCATAGCGGTTGGTTCTTGCAAATAGAGGCAACCTGCGGCGTGCAACGGGTCGTTGCCGATTTTGGATGCCTGACTCACATAATAAGCATTTGTAGCCCAAGGAATAGAGTTGCCTTGCTCAAATTGTAAGTCGACTTTTCGCAAGGGATGGATCCTCATTCCTCGGGTGTAGGGTTCTATATAAGCAGAGAGATAGGCTTCCCAAGCGGATTCGCCAAAAGAAGAAACAAACAATTCTTTGTATCCCTCAGGAAAAACATGATCCATCCGCCTTGCTCCTTTATCCAATCATTCTGGCTGACGTTGTCTCGACAGTTAACGACTCATTCGCTTTCAACTGATAATTTTGGTGATACAGCGTGAGCGGCACTTCCACACTCGTTTCGTTGTGGATGGTCACTGTATCTTTTTTGACTATCACGTTGATGCGGGCTCCCCTAAACATGAGTTTGAAGGAATAAGACTCCCAATGCGCCATTAAAAATGGGGTGAGGTGTACCCTTCCCTCTTGCACTCGAAAACCGCCGAACCCGTACACCACCGACATCCATGTGCCTGCCATGCTGGTGATGTGGCATCCGTCTTCAGTGTCGTTGTTGTAATCGTTTAAATCAAGCCGGGAGGTGCGAAGGTAGAGTTCATAAGCCTTGTCCCGATACCCCAGTTCACATGCCAATATGCTATGTACACAGGGGGAAAGCGAGGATTCGTGTACCGTAAGTGGTTCATAAAAATCAAAGTTTCTGCGCTTGGTCTCCAAGTCGTACCTGTCGCCAAGGAAAAACAATCCCTGAAGTACATCTGCTTGTTTGATGTAGCAGGAACGAAGAATTCGATCCCAGGACCAGTGCTGATTAATTGGCACTTCGCTCGGATTAATGGCAGTGGCTGGAATGATCACTTTGTCCAAAAATCCATCCTGTTGGAGAAATAGTCCAGCTTCCTGATCCATCGGGTAATACATATTGGCGATGATGTCTTGCCATTTTTTCGTTTCAGAAGATTCGATACCTAGCTTTTCGACAAGTTCATGCAGACGTTGGGGGTGGCTCTCTTGCAGATTCCGCATGACTTCCAGTGTGTATTCCATCGTCCAGCTTGCCATTCGGTTGGTGTACCAGTTGTTGTTTACGTTGTTCTCGTATTCATTCGGGCCAGTGACGCCAAGGATCACGTACTTGTTTTTCGACTGCGAATAGTTCACGCGCTCCGCCCAAAACCGTGAAATCTCCACCAGGACCTCAAACCCGTACTCACCCAAATACTCCGCATCGCCTGTGTAATTGACGTAGTTGTAAATTGCGTAGGCGATGGCACCGTTGCGATGGATCTCCTCGAAGGTGATTTCCCATTCGTTATGGCATTCTTCCCCGTTCATCGTGACCATTGGGTATAAGGCACCACGCTTGAAGCCAAGCTTGCTCGCATTTTCTTTTGCCTTTTCAAGATGGCGATAGCGATAGATGAGCAAATTTCGCGCAATTTCCTGTGCTGAGGTGCTGAGATAAAATGGTAGGCAATACGCTTCTGTGTCCCAGTAGGTGCTTCCTCCGTATTTTTCGCCAGTAAAGCCTTTTGGGCCGATGTTCAGGCGTTCGTCATCGCCGGTGTAGGTTTGGTTCAATTGAAAAATATTAAAGCGAATGCCTTGCTGGGCGGCCACATCACCGGTGATCACAATATCGCTGTCGTTCCATTTGTTTTTCCATGCCTCTCGTTGCTCGGACAAAAGCTGATCAAATCCCATCGCTTTTGCTTCTTGAACCCGCTTTTCAGATTGACTGACTAGATCCTCGACTGCGTGATCGCGTGAAGTGGCACTCGCGGCATATTTAAAGAGCGTGACCGTGTGATCCTTGTCAACAAGCACAGGTTCAAGAATTATGGGCGCATTATCCATCAAGAGTTCTACAGCTGTGGCGGTCGTGACATAAAAATCTAATTTTTTTGTTTTCATGGTCAAAGTCGCGGAGTCCATTTGGTTAGTGCGATTTACTTCTTCCCAAAACTTCTCGCCATGATTAGAATCTCTGTTCATCACATCACCGTCAAGGTAGGGGGTTAGGGTAACCACTGCCTCTCTATTCAACGGAGTGATGCGATAGCGAATCGCACCAATTTCAGGGCGAGTCATGCTGACAAAGCGTAGGGCTTCCACTTTGACCTCTACGCCGCTTGGCAAAGTGGCGACAAAGGTGCGGGACAGATAGCCCTCGCGCATATTCAGCACCCGCTTGAAATTATTCACCGGGCAAGTGGCCAAATCAAGCACGACTCCGTCGATCTTTACATGAATACCAATCCAGTTGGTGCTGTTGATGACCTTGGCAAAGTACTCAGGATAGCCGTTTTTCCACCATCCTACCTGTGTCTTGTCCGGATAGTACACGCCCGCCAAGTAGCTGCCCTGTAGTGATGGTCCTGAATAATCTTCCTCAAAATTAGCCCGTTGGCCCATGTGGCCGTTGCCAATGCTGAAAATACTCTCCGAGATTTCTTGGTATTCGGGGTGAAAACCGTCTTCTATAATCAACCATTCATCAAGTTTCAGATAATTTTTCATCAAAGCAACCCCTAATACAGATTTTTACTCGCCAAACGACATGTGCAAACGTTTGTCCAGCTATAAAAATAAAATGTTTAAAGCGTTAACAGATCTTGAACTTTTACTTCAGCTAGCGAAGACACTACCCGATTTGCTATTCCTAGAATTTCAGGAGAACCCACTCCGATTGAGCGCATCCCTGCTTGTATAGCCGCTTCTATACCAGCCTTTGCATCTTCGAACACGATGCATTCTTGAGGAGGCACATGAAGTTCTGAGGCGCATCGCAGGAATACTTCTGGGTCTGGCTTGGCTTTACTTGCTTTGATGCCATCGACGATGGCATCAAAGTACTTGGTGATATGGGTGCGATCCAAAATCAACGTTGCGTTTTTGCTTGCAGAGCCAAGTGCCGTCATAAGCCCTTGTTCCTTTACTTCTATAAGTAAGGATTTGGCACCCGGCAACAGTTCGGATTCATCCATGTTAGAAATGTATTCGACATACCATTCATTTTTCCTTGCGGCAGCCTTTTGTTTTGAATCTTCATCAAGGGTGATGCCACCGATGCTAAGCAGAATCTCTAATGACCTCATACGACTGACGCCTTTTAGCTGCTCGTTTTGTTCTAAAGTAAAATCAAATCCCCACTCACTCGCCAATCGTTTCCATGCGAGAAAATGGTATTTCGCCGTGTCGACGATCACACCATCTAAATCAAAAATGCAGGCACTTAAGGATTGCACAGGATTGCCTCCTTTACTCACTGTTCATGAGACTATATTGTAAGGCATGCAGGCGTTTCGAACCAGTCGTTTTGTGGAAAAGGAATTTGACGTCAGCGTGCATTTCTTTGATAATAAATGCAACGCTTGTACATACTTAATTTTTATCAACTGGTGGAGGTCAGTCAGTGCGCTTTATAAGGAAACACGCTGTTTTTTTGATCATTTTGGTGATAATGCTCATCTATCGCATCCTGATTTGGAAACACACACAGGTCTATCTATACGGTGATATGTATCGGTACGATGCCATGGCAAGGCATCTGCTTTTAAATGGATATATGGGCATTGGCGCAAAGCCTGATGCGTACTATACGCCTGGCTATTCGCTTTTTTTGGCAGTGGTTTATCTCTTATCCATGTGGACGCATGGCGGTCACCTATTGCCGATTGCACATGTGGCGCATGAAGTGTTTTTTGTACAGCAAATTTTCTCGCTCGTCAATCTGGTACTGGTATATGCCCTTGGGACACTGTTGAAAAACCGGTATACAGGAATTGCTGCTGCTGTGATTGCCGCACTTTATCTCCCCAATTCTTTTGTCGGGGAATTGTTGTTGTCGGAAAATCTTTTTGTGCCTTTTTTACTATTATCCCTATTGACTGCTTATTGGGCGCTGCTTCACGAGCGTTATTCACTCTATGTGCTGGCGGGAATTGTCCTTGGGTTAACTACACTAGTGCGTCCATTTATCTTGCCGATCATTGTGCTTTTCCTGGTGGGAATCTGGTGGCAAGCACGAACGGGCCGTATCAGTAACGAAAAACCCTATCGTCAAGGGTTATACTTTGCCGTTGCGCTTGTGGTGGGAACCGTGTTGGCGCTGCTTCCCTGGTGGATCCGCAATTTTGTCGATTTTCATCACTTCGTGCCGCTGTCAACAGAAGCAGGCAATCCGCTTCTTGCTGGCGCATCGCCGTATTTCCAAACGCCATTTTCACAGCTTGCCGCAGGTGCCATCGCACATCATCAATCGCAGGAAAAATACGCGATTCATCTTATCTTGAACGGCTTTGTCCATCATTTCTTCCTGTATTTTGGCTGGTTTGTATTTGGCAAGCTTTACTATCTGTTTTGGGGTCCGTGGTTGTACAATTATATTGGGTGGTTCGTCCTGTATCATCGCATTTTAGTGATAGTTGGCGGGTTGTCGGTCATTGCAGGTCTCTTTATCCGTAGAACTCGTCTGTTTGCGGTGGCTATTTTATTCTTATTAGCCATGCAACTTGTCTTTTTGCCACTCTATCGTTACGGCTACCCGCTCGTGGTGATGATAGGGACTGTTTTGCCGGCTGTCGTCGTGTACTTTTTTACTATGCGTCGGAGGGGAACCCCTTTTGTTGAAAAATAAGGCGCTTATCATCATCCCGGCCTATAATGAGGAAAAAACAGTGGGACAAGTCGTCCGTGATATTTATTCGATCATTAGCGAGGTAGATGTACTCGTCGTTTCTGACGGGTCAACCGATGCCACCGCAAAGGAAGCCAAAGCGGCAGGCGCGTTTGTGATTGAGCTTCCTGTCAATCTTGGCATCGGCGGTGCCATGCAGACAGGCTATCGCTATGCCGCAGAAGAGGAGTATGAGTACGCAGTACAAGTGGATGCGGACGGGCAGCATGATCCCAAGGATCTCCCTAAATTATTGGCAGAAGCGGAGAAAAAAGATGCCAATTTGATCATCGGCTCTCGCTATGTGGCAAAAACCGGTTACCAATCTACCTACGCCAGACGATTTGGGATGATTATGCTTTCTGGATTTGTCCAGATGGCGGTGGGGTATCCGGTGAAAGACACGACATCCGGTTACCGAGTGGCCGATCGACGAGTCATCCAACTCTTTCGGGATTATTATCCGCTTGATTACCCAGAAGTGGAGGTCCTGGTCTTGCTGCATCGTCACCGTGTCAAGATCAAAGAAGTATCGGTGGAAATGCGGGAAAGACAGGCGGGGCGTTCCTCTATTACCATGCTAAAATCTGTGTATTACATGTTCAAAGTGTCGCTCGCCATTGGCATCGAAGTGCTGCGTATACAAACGATCAGGAGGGACGGATCGATGTGAATGTATATTTGCTGAGCGTGCTTTTTAGCGTCATCTTCCTGTTGGTCGTGGTGGAACTGATGCGCAGGCGATGGCTGCTTGAGCAGTATTCACTTTTTTGGCTAGGGATGGGGCTCGTCATCTTGATTTTGTCGTTGTTTCACGGATGGCTGAACCAGGTGTCGGCGTCTTTAGGGATATTTTATGCACCATCCCTTTTGTTTTTTGTGGGATTTTTATTTATGCTAGGTATCACACTGCATTTGACAGTGGTGTTGTCCAGATTGACGGTTCGCAAGGTGCGCATCGTCCAAGAAGTCGCTATTTTGCGCGCAGAATTGGAAAAATACAAAGTGGCACCAGACCAGAGTAGGAGTGAGTAATTTGTCTACCCAACCATCCAAAGAATTGGACCCGATTCCGA
>JAJZAS010000048.1:0-1332 GCA_021799325.1 Bacillota bacterium
TTGGATAAGGATCTTTATCAGGTGAGTAGCCCACAAGAGGTACATAAACTTTTTACCTTGACTTGGACACCACGACAGCCCCTTTATGCGTTAGGAATTAACGGTAATGACTTTTATGCGGCTGTCTCACGACAGTTTCCCTTTGGACCAACGCTGTTTGACGAGTTGCAGGGAGCGCAAACAAAGCAAGTGGAAATGCCTTATTGGCCACTTAACATTGTCGTTTTTAATCAACAGATCTACCTAGCATCAGGGCCAGATACGTATCTCTTGACAACCGGTAACACCATCAAACCCTATGCCTACATTCCCCAGGAACTTGCCCAGGTGGTGCCTACCGTTTCTCGCCAACTGCACTCGCGTTACCTGGTGCTCCCGTCACTATATTTTCAAAATCAAATTCATCAACCTTTCAAGCTATCCACCAACATCATCAACTCCACCTCCTACTCCATGACGTTGGCCTCCGAATCAGGAGGAACCGGCTACCAGATGAATGTTTCTGAAGTGACAAAAAACGAGAATGCCACAGACTATAGCAATTGGATTGACACCCTCAATTCCCTCATTGCGAACGCAGGCAACAAGAGTGTCATCGCCAATACCAACACCGTTTCCTCACAAAAGTTACCGGCTTTTTTTGGAAAATTAAAAGTAACTCACGAGTTCATTCTTCAATCCACAACGGGGCCGTGGTTGCGCTGGTCACAAACCGCTCCTAAAGATGGGAATACCGAATGGTATGTCACTTGGGGTGCGCATGGTTGGCTCTATAGTATCGGACCATTACCAGGTCCCGATGATCCTTCGAGCCAACAAACCATCAGTCACTTTATTGAACTCTCCAAACAAAATCCGCTACAGCCAGTCGCATCAACAGGTGATGTGAATATTAAACTCAATTGGAATCTTGGTAGCGCTATTCCATCTGAAAGCTTGTACGAATACCACCCTGTTTCAAGCCTTGCTGTCACGTTACTCGTTCCTGGATTTGCAGGATGGCATGATCTGGCCAATTTCTCTGTCATTGATACAAGTGGCGTCACTACCACTTCCTAAGGCAATCACATGCCTTCGCCAGTATCTTTCCCATCTGGCGGCAATTCGTCCGTCTCTCCGCGAAGCAGGGCAATCTCTTGCTTGTAAAATCCCCCAGGTGTCTCCAAAATTAAGGGAATATCCTGTAACAATGGATGATGTACAATGCGATTGATGGCTTCATAACCAAGAGAACCCCGACCAATATTGGCATGACGGTCTTTATGGGAATCGAATGGAGTCTTGGAATCGTTAATGTGCGCCACTTTTAACCGTTCGAGCCCAATCAATTCA
>JAJZAS010000048.1:1342-9185 GCA_021799325.1 Bacillota bacterium
TTGACAATATCATAACCGGCACTGTAATTGTGGCACGTATCCATGCATACTCCGAGCCGCTCTCTATGGTCAACTAGCGCCATCAACTCCGCGATCTCTTCCAAACGGTTCCCCACTTTGGACCCATCTCCCGCCATGGTCTCTAGGCAAAGAAACAATGACTCATCACCCGTCAAAATGGAATTGAGTCCTTCCGCAATACGTTTGATCCCTTGAGTCATGCCAGTTCCCACATGACTACCTGGATGCATGACAATATACTGAAAACCTAAATACTCGACTCGCTTGATCTCTTCCGTCAGTACCATCACACCGTACTCAAAGGTCTCTTCTTTGGGACTTGCCAGATTGACCAGATAGGACAAATGAACCACCGGGTCCGCCAATCCATGTTGATGCATGATATCAATCGCCTCATCGCGATGAAAGCTTTCTATTGGTTTGGCCTGTCCTCCACGATTGCTTCTAGTGTAGATCATGTAAGTATCCGCTTTGTACGAGATCGATTCCTCAACGGCACGCAAGAGTCCTGTCTGTGCAATCGAAACATTAGCGCCTATATGCAAAGGGATCTCCCCATTCTTCGTGAAATAAACCCTTGTTTGTCGTGTTCAGTCTACCACATTTCATTTTTACTGAAAAAAAAGACGTACACCGAAGGGGTGCACGCCATCTTTTTTGCCATCAATTGGTGAGGCAATTATAGATCCAAATACATTTGGAATTCGTAAGGATGCGGACGAAGTGCCATCGGTTGCACCTCTGTGGTTCGCTTGAAATCAATCCAAGTTTGGATAAAATCTTTGTCAAACACGCCGCCTTCCAGCAAAAACTCATGGTCGTCGGAAAGTGCCTGCAACACTTCTTCAAGGGATCCTGGTACGCCTTTGATGTTCTTTTTATCCTCGTCGGAAAGTTCATAGATGTTTTTATCAACAGGACCATAGCCTAGCGCTGTGGGATCCATTTTCTTTTTAACACCGTCAAGCCCAGCTAGCAACATCGCCGCAAAAGCCAGATAGGGATTGGACGTGGCATCAGGAGTACGGAACTCGATCCGTGCCGTTTTGGGCGATACTGCTGCAATTGGCACACGAACGGCTGCGCTTCGATTTCCTCTTGAAAAGACGAGGTTCACAGGCGCTTCAAAGCCTGGCACCAAACGCTTGAACGAGTTGGTACTCGGAGTGGCAAAAGCTAGGATGGCAGGCGCATGATGCAAAATACCCGCAATATAGTGATGCGCAATTTTGCTCATATTCCCATAGGCACCCTCTTCAAAGAACAAGGGGGTATCGCCATCAAACAAGCTTTGGTGTACGTGCATCCCAGAACCATTATCTCCGAAAAGCGGCTTTGGCATAAAGGTGGCCACTTTTCCGTAACGCCTCGCAACGTTTCTAACAATGTACTTGTAAAGTAATACGACATCCGCGACTTTGGTCAGCGTATCAAAACGGAAGTTGATTTCCGCCTGTCCGGCTGAAGCCACTTCATGGTGATGACGCTCCACGCGAATGCCAGCATTCATCAGTTCCTGCACCATTTCCGTTCGCAAATCATGCTGGGTGTCAGTGGGTTGTACAGGGAAATAGCCACCCTTATTTTTTACTTTATACGCAAGGTTCGGACCTTCATCCTTACCGGTATTCCAGTTCGCCTCATTTGAATCAATGTGATAAAATGCGCCAGATTGTTCAGTGGCAAAACGAACATCATCAAACACGAAAAATTCTAGCTCAGGTCCAAAATACGCATTCGTGGCAATACCTGATTTTTTCAAGTATTCTTCTGCCTTTTGCGCAATATAGCGGGGATCGCGGTTATAACGGGCACCGCTTGGTTCATGAATGTCACATACCAAATCAAGGGTAGGCACTGCGGTAAACGCATCTACATAAGCAGTATCCAAGTCGGGGCGCATCACCATGTCACTTTCTTCAATACTGCGAAACCCTTGTAGACTGGAACCGTCAAATGCAATACCATGTGTCAGCTTTTCTTCATCAATTTCTGCTGCAGGTATCGTGAGATGATGCTGTCTGCCAGGAAGATCAACGATTCTAAAGTCAACCATTTGTATATTTTTTTCACGAATAAGTGCCAAGATGTCAGATGGCGTCATATTTTCTATCCCCTTACCTTTGATTTCAGTCTTATTAGGCTCAGTATACGCGAAATAATCCTAATACGTCAACAATAAGTGTAAGGTTTTCTGACGCAAGATATGAATTTAATCAAAACGTAGTGTTCTTCTTCTTAATGAAACACTAAGCACAATTCCTATGCTAAGAAAGTTAACAATCAATGACGAACCACCATAGCTAACAAAAGGAAGGGTGATGCCTGTGGCAGGGCTGATCACCAGATTCATGCCGATATTTTCGAAAATTTGAAAGGCAAACATTCCTACAGATCCTGCTATCAAATAAGCACCAAAGTCATCCAGTGAAGTCATCGCCACTTTTACCATGCGATACAACATCACCAAAAACAGCATGATCAGGACACTCGAACCGACAAACCCCAATTGCTCTGCAATGGCAGAAAAGATAAAGTCGGTCCATTGGAATGGCACCCAACTTCCGTTGGTCTGCGAACCCTTTAAAAGCCCTTCACCAAATACACTTCCAGATCCCACGGCTATCTCTGCCTCTAACACTTGATAACCTGATCCCGTAGGGCTATAGGTGGGATCGATAAATGAAATGAGTCGCATCGTTTGGTAATGAGGCAAAACGTGTTGATGCTCTAACATTTTAATGGTCTGGTTGGGGTATACCGCCACTGCGCTGCCAAATGTGATGACCACTACCGCAGCGATTGCAATCAATACTTGCAGATGTCTGCGTTTCACATAGACAATCAGCATGGCAAACATGATGACTAGCAGGACGAGCGCCTGACCGAGTGCCGGTTCTTTTAGGATGAGCAAAAAAGGGACGATGAACGCGATGAAGATGGGGAGTAGCCCCTTGAGCGAGTAGTCAGGATACTCTTTCTCATTCATTTTAGCCATGTAATCCGCTGTCCAAATGATAAACGTAAGTTTCGCAAACTCAGATGGCTGAATGCTTCCCCCACCAGGCAGATGAATCCAACTATGCGCGCCATTGACCCTTGGAAAAACAAAAACGGCGACCAGCAACAATATCGAAATACCGAAAATCCACCATCTGTACTTGGAGAGTGTGTGATAATCCATGAACATCATGGCGAACATGGCAATATAGCTGAGCATTTCCCACACCATTTGACGAACAATGATATGCGATGGGATGTTCGGATCGGTTTTGCCATATGTCGCAGTATAGATCGCAATGACACTATAAATGGAGATGAGGATCATTACCATTATTAATGGATAATCCAAGTCTTTTATATTTCTTTTAATAATCGATTCCATCGATTTCGCTCCACTTCCTTAACTCATCTCTTTTTTTGCCTTGCATGATAGCGAAACCACTGCCATCCCGCCATACCGAAAATCAGCAACGCTGCTATACTAAAGACAATTGTCCATTCAAGGTAACGATAGAGGGTGATCGACACGGTTTCTACTTGTGGCCCCACAAAACGGCCAAGTGTAACAAAAACGATCACCCATACGAAAGCGCCAAGATAGGCAGAAAAAGCAAAACGCCGGAATGGCAAGTTGCCAAGCCCCGCTACAATGGCTGTGACGTGCCTGACACCCGGTATAAAAAAACCACCAAACAGGGCATAACCCCCATATTTTTCTAACCAAATTTCCGCCTTCAACAACTTTTTTTCATTGATGTGAAGAAATTTGCCTATTCTGATCAAAAAAGCTCTTCCAACGAAGCTCCCCAGTGCAAAACTGAACGTAATTCCAGAAATAGCCCCGATCACACCGGCTACGATGGAAGGAAAATAGGCCATTTGCCCGCGATAAACCAAGTACCCCACTGCCGTCAGAAGCGTCTCGTCAGGTAGTGGCAACCCTACAATTCCCAGCACCATCAGCCCAATCAGGCCAAAATAGCCATAATGATGAATCCAATTCAGAATATCGATATGGGAGATGCCTCACACCTCTTCCCCTACTCCACATGAAGTGGAGAGACCACATATAAACTTAGCAAACTTAAGGAAATAACGCCATTCACATTTTCCGGACAAGTTGCGTAATTTTTGTCTCCCTCATGAAAAAAGAGCAGGAGGTCTTCTATTTACAGCGAATTAAAACTAAATACGGAGGTGACGCATGAAAAGGCACAAACCAGATTTTCTTATCTTGTTCATTGTGCTCACCCTTGTTGCGTTCGGTTTGCTGATGATCTTTAGTGCCAGTATGGTATGGGCCGTGCAGGTAGTGGGCGAACCCCCCACTTATTATGTGAAACGGCAAATCATTTTTGCAATCGTCGGATTAGTACTGATGCTGGTTCTGATGAATATCGGACCCAACACGATACGAAGGTGGGCTAAGTTCTTCTCGATCATTACGCTTTTTATGCTAATCGCCGTTCTTATTCCAGGAATTGGCCATAAAGCGGCAGGAGTCAGGCGCTGGCTCGGTCCTATTCAGCCTAGTGAATTGGCCCAGATCGGTATTTTGTTTTATCTTGCCTATATATTCGATAAAAACAAAAAAAAATTACATGAATTTAGACATGGTGTGTTGCCGCCATTATTGATGCTCGGATTTCAGTTCGTGCTGGTACTCCTTGAGCCTGACATGGGTACCGGTATGCTCTTGCTTTTATCCGGAATGGTGATCGTCATTGCGGCTGGTGTGAGGTTTCGCCATTTGCTTGTTATCGGGGTCATGTTTGTTCCGATGGTAATCGCTTTTGCTGTATTTGAGTCGTATCGCAATATACGAATACAGGTTTTCCTTCATCCGTGGAGCCAGGCGCTCGTCAACAAAGGCGGATATCAGATACAGCAATCATTGATGGCCATTTATCACGGCGGATTGTTTGGGCAAGGGTTGGGACAAGGCATTTCACCCTATTTGTACCTCCCCATTCCGCATGAAGATTTTATATTTGCTGTCATCGTGGAGGAATTGGGAGTGGTGGGCGCATTTGTGCTGCTGGCCCTCTATGCATCGCTCGTCTGGAGAGGGATCAAAGTTGGACTACAATTGCAGAACCGCTTTGCTTCACTCCTCGCGTATGGTATTTCAGGTATGATTGGTGTGGGTACATTAATTAACGTGGCAGCAGTAACCGGTTTGATTCCTGTCACTGGGATTCCGTTACCCTTCGTCAGTTACGGAGGTACTGCGCTTGTGGCTAAAATGGCGGCTATGGGGATCTTATTGTCACTTTCTCGCTATACTCGTGAAGAAGATCAGGTACAACCAGATGGTGTCCCCATTGCGGACAATGTATTGCCTCTGGCAGAACGCATACAACCCGTTAAAACAGATTATGCAAAAAAGAAACGGAGGATTAGATAATGAGCGATTTGATTCAACTGAAAGAATCTTTATATATGTTTGATCTTTTCGAGCAGGGCCAAGCGGGTAGATCCAGTGCCTATTTGTACAACGGACCTAAAAAAACCTTAATAGAAACAGGCTCCGCCAATTCTCTTGATCACATACTCGATAGCTTGAAGCGGCTTGACTTAACGCCGGAAGACCTCGATTACGTCATCGTGACGCACGTGCACCTTGACCATGCAGGGGGAGCCGGAAAACTTGCAGAGCTAGCCAAAAACGCCACTTTCGTTGCGCATCCCCGTGCAGCGCGCCACTTGATTGATCCAACGCGTTTAATCCAAGGCGCCGCTCAAGTATATGGCGATGCCATGCACTCACTGTTTGGCGATATCCTCCCCATCCCCGAGCAACAGGTGTTAATACGAGAAGATGGCGAAACCATTGACATCGGCGACCGCAAGTTGGTTTTCCTGGATACCCCCGGGCATGCTAAACACCATTTCGTCATTCATGATCCGGAGATCGCAGGGGTATTCTCAGGTGATTCGCTCGGTATTCGTTATGTGAAACCTTTTACCGGATGGAATTTTGAATTTGTGCTTCCGTCTACCAGTCCGACAGACTTTGATCCTGAAGGAGTTGCCTTTACAGTCGACAAAATCAGAAAGTTGAATCTGGAAACAGTCTACCATACCCACTTTGGCCCATCCCCTGCTGAAGAAGCGTATCAGGGGACTCTAGAAGGTGCCATAGCATTCAAGGAATTAAGCGATCGGGTATTTGCTGCCGGACTTAACTGGGAAGGCATCCAAAGTGAACTGAAGCACTACATTCGCGGACATCTGGCAAGCGCAGGCCACCAGGTTTCGGATCATCTGAATGAAATGTCAGTGGATCTAGAACTGAATGCAAAGGGCCTGATGGTTTATGAGGAAAGGAAAAATCGCCATTCCTAATAGTAAAGATTAGATCCACAAAAAATGGCTGTCCCTAATATCGCAAAAGTGATGTTAGGAACAGCCATTTTTTATGTGTTTAACCGATTTGCATCCGTTTCAAAATGGAGCGATGAGCTTCCCATTCCAATCTATCATCCAAATCGTTCAGATCATCTGAATACCCTCTGTAGCGAAGCGCATTCTGGATCAGATGATCAGCCAAATGCGGATTTTTGGGTAATAAGGGTCCATGAATGTACGTACCAACAATGCCCTTGTACTGAACGCCTTCTTTCTGATCTACCCCGTTATTGCCATACCCTTTTACTACTTTACCGAGTGGAGGATAATCGTGCATGGTTCTACCTCCGTGATTTTCAAAGCCAACTAGCGTCCTCACCGCACCTTGCGCATCGCTGTTCCACTCAATGGCAATATTGCCAATCAGTCGATTTTTGCCCGCGCGGGTCGTCATTTCAATCAAATGCAATCCAGGAACTTTCTCACCGCTAGGAAGTTCATAAAATTCCCCGAGCAATTGATATCCGCCACAAACTGCAAGTATGGGTAAGCCAAGATCAATGGCACTTAATAGATCTTGACGATAGGCCAAAAGTTCCTTCCCAACAATTGCCTGTTCCCTGTCAGATCCGCCACCTAAAAGCACCAGATCCGCCTGATCAAAATCGATTTTCGTGCCCAGCTTGACAGGTAATATTTCCACAACAATGCCACGTTGCTTTGCCCTAGTCGAAAGCACCGAAAGATTTCCCTGATCTGCGTATAAATTTAATAGTTCAGGAAACAAATGCACCAAATGCAAGATTCTAGTCATTTGTCACACCCTCTCGCAGCAATTCGCTTAGTGGATGCAGTGCCGTATAGGTCGACAATATATAAACCGGTTGAACATATCCCGATGTTTCTTCAACCATTTGCGACAGTTTGTCCAGTACTTTGATCTTACTCCGATCAACTCCCGCATAAGCGAGCCGCAAGGCCATATCCAGCCCCCTTGTTCCTGTGCAGATCCATGTCTCACAAAAAGACCTGGGGAGAAATTCCTCAATATTGATATCCCATAACCAGGACACATCCCGACCATCTGCATCATCATCATTGATAGCGAAACACAGCACTTTTTTCCCATCGTCTTCTTCCATCGCGCGAAGCACGCTGTTCGCACCTGTTGGATTCTTGACGAGTGCCAATGTCCGCAAAGAAGTACCCACGAAAACCTGAAACCTTCCCGTAGGCGCCTCGTAATTCACGATCCCTTTTCGAATCGTAGCAGGTGACTTGCCTAGAATCCTTGCTGCACTGATTGCCGCGAGCAGGTTATATTGATTAAATATCCCTTTTACAGGAGAATCGATCGCATATACTTGGTTATCTTTAGATACACTTTCTTCAACGAGTAACTGTTTGGTCACCCCATCGTACTTTCCCCCAAAATCCGGTACAGGTCTTAGAAAATGACCTTTGGGAC
>JAJZAS010000049.1 GCA_021799325.1 Bacillota bacterium
TTTCAAGCGCGTATTTCCGTGCTGATGCTGCCATGGACTGTGCGGAATTGATTAGTTTTGATAATTCCGCGAGAGACTGGGCGGTTTGTGTGACGTCCCGCTCTTCCTCTTTGGTGTTCTCTGCAGTGAATTGCATTTGCTTGGCAATCTCCGCGATGGACGCGGCTGTCTCTTCGAGTGATGACGCATTTTCTTCAGATGCTGCGTTTAATCCTTCGGCACTGACCCGGATACCATCCAGAAGATGACGCAGTTGCGCGACCATCTGATTCGTTGAGGCCATTGTTTCACCGATCTCGTCCCTCGTTTTGATCTCTAGTTCATCAACCCCAATATTGCCCGCAGCCACTTGCTCTGTTACTGATTTAAGTGTCCTTAACGACTTGGCTATCATGCTGGAGTAAATGTAGGCAATGATTAATCCCAGCAAAATGACCAGAATGGAAATCACCCATTCGATCCAGTTGGTGGCCGCTTCGTAGGAGTTGACCCTTGCACTCATTGCGGTCATGGATTTTTCCTGATTTTTTTGATAGGTAACAAGTGGCTGTAGCATGCTTTGATAAGGAACTTCCGTATATTTTTCCTGTGCCAGCCTCATTTTATTTTTACTTATGTATTGAAAAGCACTCGCGTTCCCGTTCAAATAACTGGCAAATGCACCACGAAACTGATTTAAGAGCGTAGCATCTGTGGAATCCGTGGTTAAATTATTCAATTGGATCCACTCACGATTGATTTTTGCCACGTATTGATGATAATCACCTAAAAGTATGGTGCGTTGACTAGAAGAAGCCAACAAGTACCAGGCGCCATCATCGTTCATTTGACGCACATCACTGTCCAGCGTTTCAGCGACGAGCGTCCTTTGGTTGCTATCCATCATCTTTTGATACAGCGAACTAATTTGTGACCGAAAATAGCCGCTAAGCACGCTGGAAACCAACACCAACACCAAGATAGCCGCAAAACTCAACATCAACTTGGCGCGTATAGACATACTCTTCATTTATACGTAAGCTCCTTTACTATAAGTGCAATACGACCTGCCGTAAGTATATTGTATATGACTGATTTTTTTCTATCATAAGACTAATTAATCATTTATGACAATTTATATTTCTTTATCTTGGATTGTAAGGTTTGTCTTGGGATTCCTAGTAATTTTGCGGCATGCGTCAAATTGCCCTGTGAAGAATCCAGTGCACGCTGAATCCACTCTTTCTCCACTTTTGCCACTTCGTCCTGTAAACTGCGTAGCGCTTCCGAATTATCGACTCTCACTGTCTCTTTGCGATACTCTACTCCTGCTTCTTTAAGTAAATAACTTGGCAAATGGTGCGGCTCAATCCACCCTTCATCAGCCAGATTCATACTTGCCTCCACCGCATGCTTCAATTCGCGCACATTACCTTTCCACCCCGCCTTGCGAAATACCTCCTTTACCTCAGGCGAAAGCCCTTTCACTCGCTTGTGAAACCGCCGATTAAACTCGTTGATAAACACGGCAGTTAGCAAAAAAAGATCTTCTCCACGCTCTACTAAGGGCGGTAAATGTAACGTCACCACACGTACTCTATAATACAGATCGGCCCGAAGGGTGCCTGCTTGTAGCGCTTCTTCCGGATCTACATTCATCGCTGCCATGATCCTGACGTCGACCGGAATCAGTTTGTTGTCACCAAGTCGCCGCACCTGTTGCTCTTCAATCACGCGAAGCAGTTTTGCCTGTAGATCAAGCGGCATGGAATTGAGTTCGTCAAGAAAAAGCGTGCCACCGCTAGCCAGTTCAAAGAGCCCTGCCCTATTTTCGGCACCAGTAAAACTACCTTTTACCGTACCAAATAGGATGCCTTCCAGCAAGGTGCCGGGTAGTGCCGCGCAGTTTTGTGCGATAAAAGGAGACGCCGATCTCTGACTCGCATTGTGAATCCCTTGCACCAACAGTTCCTTACCTGTTCCTGTTGCACCAAACACCAGCACAGGTGATGAGGTGGTGGCGATTTTTTTCGCCTTATCCACCACTTCCATGACCAAAGATGAGTCGGTTGCCACATCCGCTAGCGTCCACGTGGCACCTGTCGACTTGCGAACTCCCTCCTTAATTTTCGCGGATTTCGGGCTCACCGCCGCCTGAAGATCCACTACTTTTTCCGCCAGATGTTGCACTTCCGTGATGTCGACCGAAATCTCCAGCGCCCCTATTTGTATGCCACTGGAAAAAACCGGCCTTGTCGTATTGCTGGTGTGAACCACATCGCCGCGGAAATTGCGGTAAGACTGTTGCTCATGAGATATATTTTCCTGATTTTTGAGCACACGAAGTAGTGAACTGGTTTCTTCCGTTAAAGAAGGGAAAACATCTAGCACGTGCTTGCCGATCACTTCCACTGGTTCCAGCCCATCCAGTTTTCCCGCCCAGCGATTGTAAAAAACCGTTCTCCCGTCCATATCCACAGCGTGTACGCCAAGTTCTAACGACTCGAGCAACGCCTCCAACCACGCGTCGTAATCCAGCCTACTTTTCATCAAGATCCCCCGGAGAAAAAACGCGTTGCACGGTCACATCATGCTTGCGCACTGCTTCCACCAAAAAAGAGGTCTGCGAGAGCGCAACGGCTCGTCCTTCATCATCAAACAGATAGATTTCTTTCGATGTCTGCACGGATTCGTTATGCTTTTCATCGCCGGGGGCCACATAGTTGTCCTGATAGGTGTGACTGTCTACCTCATCCAGCGTCAGATAGTAATCAGGAGGCAGTCCTCTCTCTGCCATCTCTCTGGCCATCGCTTCGTACATCCGATGTCCCTCTTTGGCATCATCCACGTCGATGCCGCGAAACAGCCTGCGATCAAGCAAACGGGAGGCCAAATCCTGCAAAATTTCATCCGAATGATGCGTCCATAGGTGCATAGCCGCCCAAAGAATCGCATCATCCAACTCCAAGTAGGCGCTTACCGCACCTGGTGCATCGCTTTTCAAGGTTCCTTCGAGCAGGCGATTCAAGCCATCGAGCCCGGGAATCGAAGCGCGGATATCCTGTGCTCGCTTGAGCATTTTTTCCATCATCACTTCTGCGGCTCGGGTGGTGCGGTGAAAATACACATGCAAATACATGTAATAGCGACTCATGATGTAATCTTCCGCGATGCTTTGCCCTTTTTTGAGATCAAGCCCCACTTCCACCTCACCGTTCACTTCGCCGATGCGCATCACATGAAGCAGCCACTCGACATCGAAGGTGCCATATCCTGCGCCTGTAAAAAGCGAATCACGCAATAAGTAATCCGTCCGATCCATATCGAGCTGGCTTGATAACAGTTTAACAACAGCACGAGACGGCGCAAATGTCTGCTCAATCACGCGCGCCACCTGTTCAGAAAATCCGTGTTGGTAGGCTTCGAGCACCTGGTGTACTTCTGTTTCCGGCGCGCGAATAATTGATGTAGTCCACCTTTCATGCCGTTCATCAGTTACCGATTCAAGCGCGTGGGAAAAAGGGCCATGACCAAGATCATGAAGAAGCGCCGCCGCCATGGCAATGTGTCGGAACTCATAAAGTTCCGATTCCAGTGCCCCTCGTTGCAATGCTGTCAGATCAAGAAAACGCCGCATCAAATGAGCCACGCCAAGTGAATGCAAAAAGCGCGAATGCTCAGCACCTGGATAGGCAATATTGCTCATCCCAAGCTGCCGGATTCGCCGCAGTCGTTGCACTTCTTTTGTATTGATCAAATCTACGATTAACTGATCATTGTCATCGAAGGCGATCAGATTGTGAACAGGGTCGCGAAAACTTTTCACGAAATCCCTCCTAAGCCCACTCTTTTTCTACTTATTTTATCAAATAAACGGCTTAGCCAATATTGCCATTGTCAAATTCAGCAATTCGTGGGATGCTAGACTTCAAGATTGATAGGGACAAATTGGGAGGGTTCAAACCGGATGAACGCATACGAACAAAGTGTACTTCAAACCTGGTTGCGGGATGCCAAGCAACCCGAAAAGCTTCCCATCCGTTTGACCCGTCAATTTTCCGGTGGAGTCGGACGTATCGTCAAAACCATAGAAAAAATCAACCATAAAAAAACCCAAGATCTATACGCCCGCCTTCAAGGGGCGGCAAAAAACATGATAATCAAGGTACTCGAACAATCCGCCACCATCAGACAATTGGAACGGGTGGAGAACGAGATTGCAAAGCTCGGTGGCCACGCAGAGAACGCAAGCGAAATCCGACTGTTGCCACTCGAGATCAAAGACGAAGTAGCGCGGCGGCTAGCTCACTCCCAAACAATCACAGTCAGCGCGGAAGGCGTCACCGCAGGCTTTCTTACGTCATTGTTTGAACTAGTACCAGGGCTCCAGGGGCTTGTGGTTCCCACCATTCTTGCAGACCTATATGCCACCATCCGAATGCTTGCGCAAAGCGCTGTCCAGATCGGTTATAGCTATGGCTATAATCTGCATAACGAAGAGGATTTGCCGCACTTTTTGGTGGCAATGGCCCCTACTTCCTCCGATGCTCAGGTGATTGAAGCAAAATTAACTGCCCACCTCGCCGTGAGGGAATCTGCTATGGTTGCCGCGCGGGCCTTGGGCCAGCACCTCACGGTCAGCATGCTTGCCAGTGGTTCACCGTTTGTCGGGTCGCTTATCGATGCGCTTGCCTCGAGAATCGCGCTGTATTTTATTGAAAAAGAGGGAAGTCTCCTCATCCCTGTCGCGGGTGCCGTGCTACAGGGCGCCATCAACGCATCCTTTGCCCGAATGAATTACCAGGATGCCAGGCGTTATTTCCAACGCCTTCACTTGATCGATCGCTACGGTGAAGATTACCTTGAGGAACGCCTTGCGGCGCTTCGCAAAGGAACCGCTTAATCCTCTTCCTCCCAAGATAGGTCCAGCAGCACCTGCATCGGGATCGTCTCTGTCTTTTGCAACGTCATCCACGCGGAAAGCGCCACATTGAGTCCACGCTCGTGGATAGTGACGTTGAGTTCTGACGTGTCCACTTCTAATTCGATATCGCCCTCAGGGAACCGATAAAAACCAATCGTTTTTTTTCCATTGATAAAAGAATAATCGCTCTCGACGGCACCTTTTCTGATCATGCGGATTTGCGGGTCTTCCGGATCGCTGACATCAATGACCATGCGGGTTCTCGTTCCCTGCCATTCCTCATTGTCTTCCCGATACACAAGCACGTATTTACGATTCAAAAAAGTGACCCGCGTTGGCGTAACCTGATCGGTCTCTAGCGAATGGACACGGAGAGTCCCTTTAGCTTGTTTAAATGCCATAGGAAAGTAGCGCCTCGCGAAGAATTTTAGCGGCCACAATTTGCGTCTGCTCAGTGGGATCAAGCACAGGTGCCACTTCTACCACGTCAAAACCCACTACGTTCAGATCCTTCATAGCATGGACACTGGCAAGAAGCTCTCTTGAGGTGATACCTCCCGCTTCCGCTGTCCCCGTTCCAGGAGCAACGGAGGGATCGAGCACATCGATGTCAATCGTAATGTAGACAGGGTGGCCAGCCAATTCGGGTAGCACACTTTTCAGCGGTTCCCACACATCAAACGGATAAAAATGCGTATGGGCGCGAGCATAAGTAAATTCTTCGCGGGTACCCGAGCGAATGCCAAACTGGTAAATCCGATCAGGCCCGATGATGCCTGCCACTTTTTTGATGACAGCAGAATGGGAGAGCGGCTCGCCTTCATACTCATCGCGCAAATCCGCATGAGCATCGATATGGACGATATGCAAATCAGGAATTCGCTTTGCCACCGCCTGAATGGCGCCAAGTGATACGAGGTGCTCGCCGCCAAGCCCAAATGGCATCTTCCCATCATCCAGCCACTTACCAACATAGCGCTCAATCATGTCAATGCTGTGTCCGGCGTGACCAAATGGAAGTGGCATATCTCCCGCATCAAAATACGCCACCTCTTCCAAATGCCGATCCAGGTAAGGGCTATACTCTTCCAGCCCAATGGATACTTCGCGAATCCGCTGCGGACCAAGCCTCGCACCGGGGCGAAACGAGGTGGTCCAGTCCATTGGCATCCCGTAAATGACCACCCTGGCCGCATCGTAATCGTCTGTCGATCCGATAAACGTCCTGCCCGAATAGGCAAAGTCAAAAGGTTTACGATGCGATTGGTCACTCATGACAGCAAATCCTCCACAAAACGCGGCAACGTAAACGCTGAGCGGTGCAAATCCTTCGTGTAGTACTTCGTGACAAGGCTCGCGCTTCGTGATTCATCCGCAATGACGCGTGGATCGTACTTTTTGGAACCAATCGTAAAGCTCCAGAGTCCGCTTGGATACGTTGGGATCGAAGCAAGATAGAGTTTCGTGATCGGGAACAGCGACTTTACATCCGCCTGCACATTATGAATCAATTCCCCATTGAAAAACGGCGACTCACTTTGCGCGACGAAGATGCCGTCTTCTTTCAGCCCCTCATAAATACTCTCATAAAATGACTTGGCAAAGAGCCCCACCGCAGGCCCGATCGGATCTGTCGAATCGACGATAATCACATCGTATTCGCCAGGATGATCTTTTACGTGCGCAATGCCGTCTCCCACTTCCACCACCGCACGCGAATCTCCAAGTGCCACGGCGATTTGGGGCAGGTACTCTTTAGATACTTCAATCACGCGATCATCGATTTCGGCGAGCACCGCTTTTTCCACAGACGGGTGTTTCAACACCTCGCGGACCACGCCGCCATCGCCGCCGCCGACCACTAGCACTTTTTTCGGGTTGGGATGCGCAGATAAAGCGATGTGGCTAATCATCTCATGATAGATGAATTCATCTCGGTCGGTCGTCATGACGCAACCGTCAAGCACCAGCATCTTGCCCCACTCGATCGTGTCGATCATCGCGAGATCCTGATAAGGCGTAGTTTCCGTATGTAACGTTTCTTTTATCTTCGCTGTAATCCCATAATTTTTGGTTTGTTTTTCCGTAAACCAAAGTTCCACTGTCATTTCACTCCTTCATCTATTTCGCCGCTATTATACCATGATGCACCAGCACCACGCTTGTTTAGGAACCTCCCGTGCAGGTGATACTACATCCCGACTTTTACAGTTAGCATGGCAAATTAGCTAGGGACAACTAAATAAATCCTTGAGAAGCGCGGATTCCCGCGTTTTTTTATAGTCGCATTGCACGTTATGCTAATGATGTGCTAATATCTATATCAGGTGATGTCGTATGATCAAAATAGACAAAAGAAAGAATGCGGATGGAACTCCTAGGACGCAGGTGCGAGTGGTGGAGGGCTATCGTCCCGGCCCGGGAATGCCCACCAAACAACGAACAATCCGAGACTTCGGTTATCTCGAAGATCAAGAAGATCCCAAAGCGTTCATGGCAAAGGTCAAGGAATTCAACGACAATTACAGAGCAGAAAACGTTCCGCTCCGCATCGAGGCACTGGGGACCGCAAGGATGTACTGTGAGGAAAACCGTCGGCAGAACTACGGGTACAAGTTTCTGGAAGCCATCTATGACCTGCTCGAAATCCCTTCATTTATCAAGAGCGATGAAAAATTGCACGGGTTCCGAGGAGATTATTCACCCAATGATGTTTTTAAATTTTTGGTGCTGTTAAGAATCCTTCACCCTGATTCGAAGCGAGCCTCCTGCCAGATGAAGGACGGCTTCTATGGGATGCACAGTGACTTTACGCTGCCAGATGTCTACAGGTCGCTTGACCACTTCGCGAATTTCGAGGTGGAGTTGCAGCGGCATTTGAACGAGCGCGTGAAGGAGACGATTGGTCGCGACCTTTCCTACGCATTCTATGACGTGACCAACTATTACTTCGAGATCGACTTTCCTAATGGCGAGGATGACCTGCGCAAAAGGGGGGTATCCAAGGAGCACCGCACCGATCCGATTGTCGCAATGGGGTTATTCATGGATTCGAACGGACTTCCGGTCAGTATGTCGATGTTTCCCGGCAACACGAGCGATTCCCTCACGCTTCAACCCACCATGAAGGATGTCAAGGAATCATACGGGCTTGGCAGACTGGTCGTGGTCGCCGACAAGGGACTCAATTCGTCTAAGAATATCGACATGATCGTGAACCATGGGGACGGTTTCGTTTTCTCACAGATATTGAAAGGGAAAAAAGGGCAGCGCTACAATGACAAGCTGTTTGATCCAAGCGGGTGGACGTCAAACGAGGGGGCTACCTACCGATACAAGCTGTTCGAGGAAGACTACGAGGGGAAGGACAAGGACGGAAAAAGAGAAACACGGACAAGGAAAGTACTTCTGTATTGGAAGAAGGCCGAAGCCGACATGGCGAGGCGAAAGCGGGATGAAAAGCTTGAAAAGGCCGCACGCTCCGTCAAGAACAATGCCTACGGCATTAAAAAAGGCATTGACGAATACACAAAAGAAAACATCATCGATAAAGAGACCGGCGAAGTGCTAGACAACACGAAAAAGCTGCGCAGCGTGGATTTGGAAAAGGCGGAGAATGACGCCATGTATGACGGCTATTTTTGCATCATCACCAGCGAACTTGACTACGATGAGCGGAAAATGCGCCAAGTGTACGGCGGCCTTTGGCGAATAGAGCAGTCGTTTCGGATGATGAAAACAGATTTTTATGCAAGACCCGTGTTCGTCAGGAAGAATGAACATATCCGTGCGCATTTTCTGATCTGCTTCGTCGCGCTCCTCATCGTCCGGATCATTCAGCACCGTATGGGAGAAAAGGCGCTGTCAGCCGAGCGGATCGCAAGAGCGCTGGGTGCCGCAACCTGCCAGGTACTAAAGGGAGGCATCATTCACCTCGACGATGTCGGCGGTGCGATCGCGTTTCAAAAGATCCGTGACAAAAAAGGCAAACTGGTGGAAACACTCGCATTTTCAGAGGAAGATGAAATCGCGCTTGACTACAAATTCATTCAGGATACATACGGTACCGATTGCTACAACATCTATTTTCGGCAAGAGGTGACAACTAAG
>JAJZAS010000050.1 GCA_021799325.1 Bacillota bacterium
ATAATTTGAGGACCATTTGCAGGACTTCATCAATGAGAAAAGGACTTTTTTCCATTTCCATGCGACCAGCATCAATTTTTGAATAGTCAAGGATGTCATTCAACAACTTCAAAAGCGCATCAGATGACGTGTATATTTTTTCAAGATAATCAGCTTGTTTGGGGGTTAATTCCGTATTTTTTAGTAATTGTGTGAGCCCCAGGATCGCATTCATCGGTGTGCGGATCTCGTGACTCATATTAGCTAAAAATTCACCTTTTACCCGGTTGGCTGATTCTGCAATCTCCTTCGCTTCTCTTAATTTTTCTTCTGTAAATTTTTGGGCGGTAATGTCTTCCTTAACAGCGACAAAATTCGTGATCCTACCCGCAGGGTCAGTCACCGGAGAGATTCTCACCATCTCCCAAAACAACTCGCCATTTTTTTTCTTGTTCAAAAGCTCGCCACGCCATGTGTTGCCTTCTTTGATCGTTCGCCATAACGTTTCATAGACATGGTGGGGCACGCGTCCGGATTTTAAGATTCTGGGATTTTTTCCCACCACTTCATCCAGCGTGTATCCGGTCACCTCGGTAAAACGGGGATTGATATATTCCATATCGCCCGCAGCATTGGTGATCACAATCGACACGGGGCTGTATTCAACGGCCCTGGTTAATTTTAGCATTTCCCGTTCTGTATTTTTTCTGGTGGTGACATCCTCATACGCAATGGTCACGCCGTATTTGGGGTTTTCGACTGGCATCGCACTGACGGAAAGCCATGTGCTGCCATGCGGCGTCATGACCTCCATTTCGACATCCTTTATCATCTGATGTTCTTCCAGTGCCCGCACACTGGCATATTCGGAAACAGGCATCAACGTGCCGTCTTCACGTAATATCATCCACTCATTGCCTGCAAAATTTCGAGAATTATGCTCGTCCGAAGTAATTCCCAGTAATTTTTCCGCTTCCAAATTACAATCAATGAGATTCCCCTCAGGATCTGTAATAGAAATACCTACTGGCAGCACTTCATAGATGGTACGCAGCATTTCCTCGCTCTCTTTTAATCTCTCTTCTGCCATTTTACGTTCTGTTATATCTTGAAGTGTCCATATAATTCCTTTTTGTAGATGTTCTGGATCAAGCGGTGTTCCTGAAACTTCACAATAAAGCCTCGTGCCATCCTTTTTCTTGAAAGGAAATTCCAAATTAATCAAGCCACTCTGTGACTCACGTAGCAATTGATATTTCGATCCAAAAGCTTCGTAAGTCGCTTGGTTCTCATGAATAAGAAGAAAGTTTTCCCCGATCAACTCCGCTAACGAATATCCGAACATTTCACACACCCGTTTGTTCGCTTGAGCAATGACTCGTTCGGGTGAAGCAAGGAAAATGCCCACCGGACTGTTTTCGATCAGCGCCCTCCTGAACTCATCTGTGGACTGTAGCGCTTCTTCTGCTCTTCTCCTCACGGAAATATCCTGAAAGGTGAGCACTGCTCCCACAATTTGTTCATACTCATCAAGAATAGGGTTGATCGTGTATTCCACAGGAAAATAGGTGCCGTCTTTGCGCCAGAACACTTCATGATCATAGTGTGCGCTGATTCGCTCTTTCAAAGATTGATTAATCAAACACTCACTTAATGGATAATCCGCTCCATCCTCGTAGTGATGATGCATAAGCTCATGCTTGTCCTGATTAATCAACTCTTCTTTAGAGTAACCGGTCATTTTTTCAGCGGAAGCATTACTAAAAATGATTGCTCCATTTAAATCAAGGCCAAGAACTCCCTCAGCCATGCTTTCCAATAATAAGTTATAACGGGTTTCCATTTGACTAAGGTTGCTAGCAAGATCCCTGTTGGTGAGGATCTCACTGATGAGTTCCACAATTCTCATCCCAAGTTGAGCCAATTTCTCATCAAAAACAAAAGCCTCGACATGATAGACTGTCAACAGCGCATAGAGATGCCCTTCTCGATAAATAGGGAAATCAGCGCTCATTTTCCAACCGGAAGTGGCATTTGCGCTTCCCAACCAATAGGCCATGTTCTCGCTTGTTTCCCAATTATCTTCCACTTGATACTTGCCTGTCCGCCATGCCCTACCAGCTGGCCCCTGGCCTGCAACACTATCATCGGATCGAATGTTGACATTTCCCAGATATTCTTTCATTCGATGGCCAGCCATGGCGTAAAAAGCAAATTGGTGATTGGCATCAGGCGCACCAATCCATGCACCTGAAAACACCTTCTCTTGCACCAAGGTGTCGCACACCAATTGAAATAATTGCTGTTCTTCGAGTTCCTGTTGGGACACTTCGCCAACAATAGACAAGACCTGATAGAGTGATTGCATGCGAGTTGCCAATTGAGTGGCCTTTTGCTCACGCTTGCGAAGATTCTTGGACTCCAACAAGAACACCAGTATGGCCATGATTAATAGCACCAACGAGGTGATGACAAATGGCAGATAATTGGATAGCCATTCTGCAATGATGCTGTGATAGGGAACACTTACGCCAACAAATAAAGATTCACCGCGAATCGCCTTAAACGCTGTCATGCGAATTTGATTGTCAGCAGAAACCTTCCCTGTTAAAATCCCCATCTGCATTTTAGGATGAGCTTTAATGTATTGCATTGCCACACCGGTTTGCACTTGCCCATAGCTGGTGGCGCTTGGAAAGGGGTATCTCGATTGCAGCAACCCATCTGAGCGAAGAATCGAATAGGCAGTCCCTTGGTACATCGATTGATCTGGTGGCGTAGCTGCAAAAACGACTGGATGAGCAAGCACAAGCCAGAGTCTATGGGAATGTGGGATGGGAAATAGCTCGACTGTCATGATGTGACCGGTATAAGCGGTAGCAGGAAGCGGTGGTCCAATGCCAAAACGGTCTGAACGGAAGATTCGCTGATAGGCGAGTTTCGTTGCCTCGGTAATCTGCGCGGTATGCAACACTTGTAATGAAAAATGAGGGCCTGTATGTATCAATTGATGACCGGTGCCATTGATGATCGCTACCGCCACATCGACATGATAGAATGCCTTAAGGTTGCTCAGTTCCTGATTAATATCTTGCGTGCTTTTTAGGCCTTTTTTCGATATTTCATTACTGATTAAAGCCAATGTGCGTTGATCGAGTTGAAGTTGAACATTGACCAGATTGGCGTATTGTGTCGCATTGTTTTCTATGTACTTTTGCGCATTGGATAATTCAGAGGACCACGAGGAATAGCCAATACCAAACAGGGTCACAAAAAACCAGACTAAAATTAATGCCCAAAACCCCAAATATCTACGATTCACGCTATGACCCCCTCATTGTGATAATAAGTCCAATTCTATTTTTGTTAAAGCACCTTTCTTGTCAAATATTCAATAATTAAGTTGATTTTTAGATTGTCGATTTAAGGTATAAAATAAAGTACATATGACCTCGTAATATATTAGGGAGGCCGCGTTGTGAATCTACGCATAAAAACTATCTTTTTTTCTCTGTTCATTACGATACTTACTTTTGCTGCGTTCGACTTTACCTCCAGCCGCCTGGTGCTTAACGCATTTCAACGTTTGGAGGACCAAAATACGCGCAATAACATGTACACGATACTTAACGGAATCAACAATCAGTTTTTGGACATGAACGGCATTGCCATGACGTATGCCCCATGGATCAATGCGTTTCGCTTAGGAGACGCTACCACCAGACGCACTTTTGTAAAATATGCATTTAATCAAGCCAATTTGTCCAACATGAATTTTGCCCAAAACGATATCCAATTGGTCATGTTTTTTAATCGAGTGAACCAATTAGTTTATGTCAAGACGTTTCCCAACCAGCACATAAAACAAATTCCTGTCGCGTTGATCAGTAAGGAATTGCTCAATCGCCGTCAGCTATTTTTTCAATCGAAGGGTAAAGGACCCTTCCAACAAGGAATTTTACAAACTCCACAAGGACCTTTGCTGGTTGTGTCAAACTCTATTGGAAATGGCAAAACTCTAACCTCAATCAAAGGCCACTTTGTGATAGGAAGGTTTTTTACGTCTGCTGAAGCCGCCAATCTTTCTGCTCGTCTGAATATGCCTATCACCATGGAAAATCCGCGAAAAATAACACTTCCGACCGATTTGGAAAAATTGACACAAAACGCTATCTATCATGCAAATTACTGGACTGTCGATTACGGATATCATCTAACCAAGGCTTATTTGGAGGTACCGGATATAAACGGCAACCCCGCGCTGATTCTTTTATCTGAATCAACTAATTCATTTCTTACAAGGGGAGAAAATGCACTAACGTATTTCAGTTGGTTTCTTGGTATTCTGTCTGTCGGATATGGGTTATTTATCATCGCCTACTTTAATTTTTCGATTGTTAGGCGCTTACGGAGAATCTTTCAGGTGATCCGTTTGATTCGCAAACGGGATAATCTGGAGGTCCGAATTAACGTAAGAGGAAAAGACGAGATATCCCAACTGGGGATTGAATTCAATGCATTGATGGATGGATTGTCAGAATCCCAGAAAATTATTACGTATCAGGCCTATCACGACACACTGACTGGCCTTTATAATCGCAACCAGTTTCAAACTATTATCAGTGAACAATGCATAATTGGACGGAAATTCTTTTTATTTATTTTGGACATCAAAGAATTTAAAAATGTGAATGACACGTTTGGTCAACGGGTGGGAGATCAGCTATTGATTGAATTATCCCGTCGAATCGAAAAAATTGTCGAAACACGAGGCTTCATCGCGAGATTGGGAGGCGATGAATTCAGTGTGTTGTTAAATGAATCCGAGACAGCGCAAGCTCAACTCACCAGTTACGCCATCATTGAACAACTATCGCTTCCCTATCAGATTGGTGAATTCACGTTGAGTATCGGACTAAACATCGGCGTAAGCCGCTACCCTGATGACGGAACCAGAGAAGAACTGCTGATTCAACGCGCAGAGCGTAACATGTTAGCCATGAAGCGCCTGGACTTGTCCAACGATACCCTTTTTTCACTCGAAACCTGGCAGCGAGTTTCGAGACGAATTCGTCTCGAAGAAGAATTGGAAAAGGCAATTGAAAATGAACAAATTTATGCTGTCTATCAGCCGAAGGTCAATGCCTTCACTGAACAACTTGAGGGAATGGAAGCACTCATGCGGTGGCGTCATCCTGAACTTGGTGAAATTTCCCCAGGGGAGTTCATTCCTATAGCAGAGGAAACTGGACTGATCATGGATTTAGGGTATTGGATATTAAGGCGTGCATGTATTGATCTGGAGAAGTGGGACCATCCTGATTATGCTAATTTCCGCATGGCTGTCAATCTGTCCAGCTTACAATTAGCAGATCGCAACCTCCCTCAAATCATTGAGAGAGTTATTGAGGAAACGGGAGTCAACCCCAACAAACTCGAACTAGAAATTACCGAGAGTGTCGTCATGAAAAACGTTTCGGATGCCATTACCACATTGAACATCCTGCGCAAGATGGGACTCGAAATCTCAATTGATGATTTTGGCACTGGATACTCGTCACTCAGTTACTTAAAGGAATTCCCGGTGAACTATATTAAGATCGACCAATCTTTTATTCGAGATCTCGACTCCCATCCATTTTCTGCGAATATTGTGAAAGGCATCATTGAATTGTCTCATGGCTTGCAATTCAAAGTAGTAGCAGAGGGCGTTGAAACCAAGGAACAATTGGAGAAGCTAAGAATGATGCAATGCGATGAAATTCAGGGATACTTATTTGGCAGACCACAGACGATCGATAATTATTCGTGAGTTTTATTGCCAAGTACCCCATAACTGGCTCTGTCCGTCCCGGCAATATGATTCATCAACCAATGTTGCAAAAATTGAAATGTCTCCATCGTTATTTCTTCTCCATTTTGTACCCGCTGAATCATCTCGACAAGCCGCTCCATCAATTTTTTGTGTATCGCTTTATGTTCCTCTATATTATGGGAATGGTTGTTTTCCATAAATCGTTCTTCCGAATCAAAATGATTCTGCCCGTAATCAGCCAATTCAAGCAAATAAGGGAGTGGTTTTACCTCTTTATTGCCCACCCATTCATCAAAAAAACGATTGATGATGCTAATCAATTGCTTATGTTCCCGATCCATAATGGTATAGGTGCGATATTTTGGTTCAAACTCTATATACGACATCTAAAACCCCTCCTTCAAACGATGGATTTTCGCTAACTATTCTTTTCGATAAACAGCAGGCATCACATACTTGAATCTCGTCTTCGTCCGATCGAGTGATTCAGAATGGCCGATGATCAGATATCCACCTGGTTCCAAAAAATCATAGAATTTATTGACCAAATTATTTTTCGTTTCCGCATCAAAGTAGATCATCACATTCCTGCAAAAAATCACATGAAACTTTTTTCGAAACGGATAAATAGGTTCCATCAGATTAAAGGGACGAAAAATGACCTCATTCTTGATTCGATCAACCAATTCTGATCGATCAGCGCTTAACCGTGTAAAATACTTTGATACCCACTCAGCGGGCATGGCATTCAGACTTTCTTTCTTGTAAACCCCTTTTTTGGCCGTCTCCAGCACATCATTAGAGAGATCCGTTGCCAGAATTTTTGTATCCCAAAACATTTTCTCCGCACCTAAAAATTCATCAATGAACATGGCCAGTGTATAGGGTTCCTCTCCAGTAGAACAACCGGCGCTCCAGATTCGAAGGTCATGGTCGATAATATGTTGCTTAAAATAAGGTAATATCTTATCTCTGAAAAAGTAAAAATGATCAGATTCCCTCATAAAAAAGGTATGATGAGTGGTGACACGATCAAGGAGTACCTTCATCGCTTCTCCAGTTCTATCTTCTACGACATACTGATAGTACTCAGAAAAGCTTGAAAACCCGTTTTTCGACAAAATCTCTTGCAAGCGGCCACTGATTAGCAACTGTTTTTCCACTTTTAAGTTAACGATAAAGTTGGTCTTAAGGAATTCTGCCAGTTGCCGAAACTCACTTGGCGGAATCGTGACCATGCTCAACACACCTTCCCGCTCCTAGTACAAAGTACGGGGAAGCAAACGCTCTTCCCCGCACCCTTGCTTGTACTATTCGATCATTAATACTTTCCATAGTCACTGCTCGCTGCGACAAAATCTTTTGCCACGCCAAGCGGTACTGTACTCGATCCTTCAGAATGGCTTCTCGAAGTCTTCATGTTCTCAATCATTTCAAGAATCTCCGGAGAAAGTTCATCCTTATTCCGATTCGAGGAATCCGCTTGCTTTAGTTGGAATCTCCCCACCATCTCTTTAAGGATTTCAGCTTGGCTGGAAAGTTCTTCACTGGCAGCCGCGCTTTCTTCAGAAGTCGCTGAATTCATTTGAACGACTTGAGAGACTTGAATGATTCCTTGATTCACTTGTGCAATTCCAAGTGCCTGTTCATTAGACGCTTTGGCAATTTCACCAACCAAATTGGTGGCGGTGCTGACACTATCCACAATCGTATTCAGTGCGCTCGCCGTATCCTCTGCAATCTTTGAACCGTCTTCCACTTTCTTAATGGAACTTTCAATCAACACCGTGGTTTCTTTGGCAGCATTGGCACTTCTGGCCGCGAGATTTCGCACTTCTTCCGCGACAACCGCAAAACCTTTTCCATGCTGCCCTGCCCTAGCTGCTTCGACTGCGGCATTCAGCGCCAAGATATTAGTCTGGAACGCAATCTCATCAATCACTTTAATAATTTTAGAGATATTGCTTGATGCCTCATTGATTTCCTGCATGGCGCCGAGCATTTCTTTCATTTGTTTATTGCCTTCTATCGCGCCATTTTTTGCAGATAGTGCAATTTCGCTTGCCTGATTGGCACTAAGTGAATTTTGTTTGGTTTGTGCAGAAATCTCTTCCATTGACGCAGTTAACTGTTCCACCGAACTGGCTTGCTCCGTCGATCCCTGTGACAATGCCTGAGCAGAATCCGAAACTTGCCTTGATCCTAAAGCCACTTGCGTTGCCGTATTATGAATATCATTCAACACGTTGTTCAATGAGCGAATGATCTCATTGAGCGATGACTTGATGCTGGCAAAGTCTCCTCGGTATTCCCGAGTAATCGCCAGTCTCAGGTTCCCTTTGGCCATCTCGTTCAATGTGACGGAAATTTCTCTCACATAGTTCGACAATGTTTCAATCGTGTCGTTCAATGCATTTTTGATTTTTGCATGGTCGCCCTGATAATTGCCTTTCACGTTTGTTTGCAAATTGCCCTTCGCCATCTCATCCAATACTGCTGCTGCTTCCATCACTGGTTCGATAATGGCGTCGATCATTTCATTCACGCCGCCCACCAGTTGACCCCAACCACCAGCGAAAGCTGCGGCATTACCGCGGGTGCTGAGTTTGCCTTCCTTCGAGGCCATGATCAACCCATTGGTTTCGGTCAAGAGTCCGTTCATGATGTCGATGCATGCGTTCAGGTTATTCTTGATCTCGTTGAAGTCGCCATAGTACGCGTCCGTGATGCGTGGTGGTATATCGCCTTTGCTGATGCGATCCACATATTCTGCCGTCACGTTGATCGGTCCCACAAACGCGTCGATCATTTCGTTCACGCCGCCCACCAGTTGGCCCCAGCCACCTGCGAATGCAGAGGCATTGCCGCGCGTGTCGAGCTTGCCTTCCTTCGTCGCCTTGATCAGTCCATTGGTTTCGGTCAAGAGTCCGTTCATGATGTCGATGCATGCGTTCAGGTTATTCTTGATCTCGTTGAAGTCGCCATAGTACGCGTCCGTGATACGTGGTGGAATGTCGCCTTTGCTGATGCGATCCACATATTCTGCCGTCACGTTGATCGGTCCCACAAACGCATCGATCATTTCGTTCACGCCGCCCACCAGTTGGCCCCAGCC
>JAJZAS010000051.1 GCA_021799325.1 Bacillota bacterium
ACATCGCTGGTGCTGATTAACTATACACATACCCCGGTACTAAGTGTGCCTGGAATTCTGGCACTTGGCGCTTCGATGATCACCTCGGTCATGCCGGATGCAGATAATCCGAATACTATTTCAGCGAAAGCGATGTTGCCGTTAGCATGGGTACTTGAAATGACGCACGCCAAGCATCGTGGGGTAACCCATAGTCTACTCGCAGCTGCATGTTGGGCCTGGTTAGCGTTGACGGCTGTACACTGGCGTGCCGTCTTGGGACCATTTCACTTTTCACTGTATCCCGTTGCGATTGGGGCTGCTGTAGGGTATTGGTCTCATCTAGTGATCGATCTCCTTAATAAAGAACGCGAACAATTCTTTTGGCCGTTCAAGGGCGGAGTGGCATTCTATCTTGTTTCTTCAGATGGGTTCGTCAACGCCTTGTTGGAGTGGGTATTTGGTATCGCTTTCTTTATTTCTGCGCTGTACAGTATCGCACTTTATACACCAGGGGTCGCACCATTTTTTCGAGCAGCCCATCATTTATTCCCACTTATTCCGTTAGTTTAAGAGGAGGGATTGGCGTTGAAACATTTTCATGGGCATAAAGTGGCCACCATGATTGGCACCTTTTTGGCGGCAGGGTTATTTACTGCTGTTCCTGCGTTGGCGGCGGGAACAGGGGCATCTGGTTCGTCAGGGGTGGGTGCCCCAATAAAATTAAACCCCATTAGTACCAACGGTGTAACGATCACACAAGCGGCAAACAACATCTTAAGTGTCATGGATGGGTTTGGGTTGTTTTATTTGCAAGTGGCGGTGGCCATTGGGATTACCATTTTTGCTTTAATTGGTGTCATCAAAGCATCCAAAGATAAAAATCCGAAAGCCATGTGGACGGAAATTGCGTTTTCGCTTGCGGGCATCGTACTGGTACTCAATCCTATCCTTCTCATCGAAGCGGCACTGAGCATTGGTAGTTGGATATCTGGATTGCAAGGATGATGAGCCATGTACCGCACTTATCGAGAACTGTACCGGGCAAGGACGGAAATTACGACAATCGGGAAAGGGGTTGGCGCGATTAAGCTGGGGAAATATGTGGCCGTAGGGCTCGATATCATCTTCCTTGGCGTGATCGCGGCAATCTTTCCCGGTTTTTTAATTGCTGTTTTTATTCACCTATTCTTTCGCTTATTTCCCGTGATTGTTTGGCAAATTGCGATTGGTGTATTGGCGGGTGCCGTTGCTAAGCAATTCGATCCACAAGGGAAGTCAGCATTAACTTGGACGCTTGACGTGCTCGCCTATTTCCGGCGCAAGCGGATCACCGATGGCTTCAAGGCAATGAATCTAGACAAAAAAATCGTCTTACCCCGGTTTTCCTTTTATGCCGTAGATCAGGGGATTGCGCGGGCAACCCCGATTTCTGGAAAGGGATCGTTTACTCTCCATAAACCACTTAGTGTCAGCGTGCTGCGTGATGGAACATGGATCGCGAAACGCGTTGGGCATCTTCATGAACCGGGAAAATATCGGGTAGTGGAGGGGGAAATTCGACGCATGAAAGACGCACCAATGCTCCGGCGACAAGCTTAGTAGTACCTCCTCTCTAGTTGAGAGGGGGTATTTTTTTTGGCACAACCGGTGATTTACGCAGAAAACGGAATCCTGATTGATGATCGAATGCGCGGGTATGCGGTGTTTGTCGTGGATTCGGACAAGCGGACACTGACCAGTGCAGGGGCTCAGAATCAGGCGATTTCCTCGATCGCACGCAATATGAAAGAAGTGATCGGCGATTGGCATGTGTACTCTTTGGCAATTGGCGTACCGCCGGGGACATGGAAAAAGCGATTTATACGCACGAACCATCCTCTGAACCTAGAACATGTCAAAATGGGGGAAACCAAAGTATCACACATCTTATTCGAACGTCGAGTGTATATTGTGGTGCCCATCACGGCGAAAATAACCATCCAGTTAAAAGATAATCGGAAAGAATTTTTGAAAGAAGCGGGGCGGACACTGGCACAATCCGTCAAACGCATGCTGAATCTTGAAAACTTGCGCGTTCAACTTCTGGAGCAATTCGAAGAGGAGCGCCGCAAATGGCTACGGAAGTTCAGAGCATTCCTTAAATTGCATGTGGCCTCGCAATTGGAAATCGAAACCTGGTTGCGGCATGGGTATTATCGCGGAACGATGGCGCCAGACTCCCGCTTTCCCAAACATCTGCCAGCATTCGTGTCGTCGGATGGCGTGATTCATCCTCAACATCATTTAGGGATTTGGACGAATGACGGTATCGTGAAAGAGTCCTTTTTTCAATTGAAAATCATGCGTGCAGATAAAGAATCGTCTTATCAGACATTTTACAACGTCCTGCGCGTGCCAAACGAAATTGACGAAAACGAAGCGAGTGGGTATGACTGGGTGCATCAGGTCGAATATTTGGATATCCCCGTCGACGTCGCCATGCACGTGCGGGTAGAGGATCCGATGAGTGCACGAAAGAATTTGCGCAAGAAAAAACTGCGTGCTGAATCGCAACGGAAGGAGTATACCGAAGGTGGAGAAACACCGCCACTCGAACTGGAAGTCGACATGGAGCATACGGAAGAATTGGAGCAAAAACTGCGCATGCGTGATCCGCTGGTCCACGTGAAAACGGTGATTGGGGTAGGTGCTCCTGATTCTGAACGATTGGCGGAATACCGCAACCTGCTTCAAAGCAATTTGGCACTGACGGATTTGGTGCAACCGCCAGCCGATCAACTCAAACTCTGGCAAGCCTTTTATCCTTGGGGTAAGGGGGTCACCACCGCTTACGAAATTCCCATGGATGCCGGTATCTTTGCGGCTGCGCTTCCGTTTACGACACTGGAATTTGGCGATCCGCAAGGATTTTATCTAGGAAAGACGATAACGGAACGCGCGGTGTTTATGGACCCACGGCGTCCAGCGCAGGAGTTAAATATTCAACCTTCCATTTTGCTCGCAGGGGGTCTGGGTTCAGGGAAAACGAATACGGCAGCCTATATCACCTCAATGCTGATCTCGTGGGGAGCAAAAGGCTTTATTCAGGATCCGAAGGGGCACGACTACGATAACCTGTACAAAATTGGTGCCAAAGTGAATGTGATTCGGCTGCGAGAAGAGGGGGCACGATTAAATCCGTTTCGGTTAGGTGTAGAGGGTATTGAACGGGATCTGCTCGATATTATTTTCAACAACGTCACCACAGATGACAATACACGCGATATTCGAAGTGCAATTATTGGGAAAGCGGTGGAAAAGGTACGCAGGAAATCCGTACAGACGATGGATCAATTCGGAAATGCATTGGCGGAGTTGCTTCAGGAGGAAAGGCGAGAAAAGTATCACGATCAATTGGAACTGTTGCTCGGAATGATGCTGGATCTGAAAAGTTCAGCGCTTGGTCGAGTTCTTTTTGCAGAAGATCAGGGACAGACGCCGCAACACTTTGATGTGACGATTGTCGATACCAGTGGGTTGACCATTCCAAGAGGAACAGTCCGGACGCTCAATGAGAGATTGAGTGTCGCGTTGTATTATGCAGTGGCAGGAATGGGAATGGGTTACTTCACTAATTTACCCACATCTACGCTCAAAGTGATGGTGTTAGATGAAGCATGGACGCTTCGCAAATTTTCGCAAGGGGTAGACTTGGTGGACAACCTGCTTCGAAAATCCCGAAGTCTGAACATCGTTCCGATCATGCTGATGCAAAACGCCACCGACTTCAAAAATTGGGGCGAGTCGATTGATGGATTGTTTTCATGGCGATTCATCATGCGTCAAAACTCGCAGACAGAGACGGAAGCCGCGTTACAATTAGCAGGTCTTGATCATGAAGACCCGCAAGATTGGTATAAAATCCTTGGCGATTTTCAGGCAGGAGAGGGACTAGTTGTGGACGCGCTAGGCCGTGTCCAGCAAATGCAGGTGGAAATGCTACCACGCAAACTCCAGCAATGGTTTGATACCACCCCTAAAGCAAACGAAACTTCCCACAATGCCCCTTTCAACTGAGGGGGCTTTTTTAATGCGAAAATCCATTGTCATGATTCTTTTATCGATCCTCATGGTTATTGTTCCGTTTTTGGGGAACACCCCTGCCTTTGCAAAGTCGGCGAGCATTTCGCCGACATGCACACGAGATCCCTATGCGCCAGGATGCGCACAGCAAGCGGCTAATGTACAGGCACAAAGTTCAACTTCTTCTACTCCAGCCACACAAATCATCACAGGGAATAATTTGTTTCATCCTCCTGGTACACCGATCATTGGTAATTATGTGTTTGATTCTGACGGATTTACCGGAAATTTTGATCCGCTGTACTGGATGGCGAACTTACTGTTTTCTTTAACCGTTGCCCAGTTATATACCGCTATCGAATTCTTTTCATTAGGAAGTTCTACGAATGGGATCAATGGTGTGATTGTCATTGCTTTGAAAATCTTGCACGCCTCCTTTGCTCCTATGGTGGGAACCATCTTTCCATTAGCCGTGCTGTTCTTTATTGGTGTGTTCATCTGGTTCGGTGTCATTAAAAAAAATATACATGCGGTATCGGGGCGGGGCATTAAATCATTGGCGGTACTCCTATTGTTTATGTTTCTCGCCAGTCCTGCTATTACTGACTCTCATTTGCTTCAGAATATCAGCAAATTCCCCGTCTCCGTAGGAAACGCCATTGGTAGCACTATTGATGGGGTTATCACTGTTGCCACGAAAACGAATACCACAGAAACTGGTGTTTGCACCACCAGTAATAGCTATAGCAACGCTTGGGATAGTATTGTGCTGCCAGAATGGATCGCGGGGGAGGAAGGTCAAAATTACAACATGCAAGGGACAAAAGTGGTATCGCTCTGTAATGGAAATGCTGCATGGCGGTATATCCTGGGTTATCCCTTGCAAAATGGGCAACGAAATGGTGTGGTAGGAACTTTGCAGTCCATGCCAGATGGACCTATTGCGTTTAGTTCGCCCAACCGATTGGATGTTTCCGTTATGGCGTTCATTGGGAACCTTGGACCTACGTTGTATTTCTTGGTCATGGGGGCGATTATGCTTTTTGCCCGTTTAATGTTCGTGGTGTTGGTAGCGGCGGGGGCGGTGATCCTTCCGCTTGAGCTTTTCCCTGTGACTCGTTCTGTCACATTGACGCTGAAATGGATGCAATATTTGATCATGTCGCTATTTGTATTATTTTTCGTGAGTGTCTATAGCGCTGTTTTGTTTGGACTCACGCAGTTAACAGAAATGGCGTTGCAGGGCACTGCATTCAGTAATCCAAGCCATGCGGTGGCAACGGGTAGAATGGATTTTATCAGTAATTTTTCATTTATCGGGAATGGACTGGCATACCTGATCGCCATCTATGTGGCTTGGCGCCTGTATAAAAAAATGAAACCCATGCAAAGAATCAAAGAGCTGACAAAAAACGCGGCAAAACGAGGGGTTTTATTAGGCGGCGGCCAACGATTAACTGCGGAGGAGAAACGGAAAAATCGTTCGCCCCTACTTCGAGGTCGAAACAACATAAAGCGGCGAACGATGGCAGATCGATTTCAGGATGCGGCAGGATTCGTGAAGGAAGCCTCCGTCATTGGCGCTTCACAAAGGGCGATGCGTCATAGAAAAGATCCAGCGTATGTGTCTTGGGAGGAAGAGGCAGTTACCAATGAATTTGATGACAATGTGGGTAGTAAACACGATGATCACAATGAATTTTCCCAAAATGAAACAATGGATGCTAACAAGAATCGCTCGTTTTCGGAGTGGACATTTGAACCTGAGAATGGCGAACATCGCATCGATGGAGAGGCGTTTCGTCAATTGGAGCAGGGTGGTCACCACGTACCATCACTGCTGCCTCCCCATTCGCATTTGCCATTAAACGATGGTGTGGCAGTGGTTGAAGAGCCGATTCCAACGAATCAAGAAGTGCTAATGGACGAATGGGGTTTTGAGGGGAACGTGGAGAGCCCAGGACATTTGATCGAGTGGGTGACACAAGACTCGACATCAGAACCAAAGGAACCGTTCACGAGTACGACTCAGGAACCGCAATGGCAAATCATCGCCAAAGAGAAGCGCGACGAAACGGATTATGATGCCCCGACTCACCGTTTTGCGCCAACAGAAAGATCGCAACGAAACGAATCGGAAGGTGTGAAATCAAATAAGCCGCCGATAAGGAAAACTGAGCAGCATGTTAGTGAAATCATTCATCAAAAGATGAAAAATGAGACGTCGAACAAACCATCATCCGATGTGGGCGCCAAGTGGGAATCTCGGTTGAGTAAAGTCACGAAAATGGTTGCTGCCACAAAAGTATTGGCGTCACCGGATCAGGCGATGGATACCTTCATGGGTGCCACCCTTGGTTTTGCCGCTGAGAAGGTAGTAAGTGCGGGAAAGGGAGCGGCGTTCCATCTGATTCGTCACATCGCTTCCCAACGCGCGGATGCAGTGAATCAGCCGAAGACACCGAAACAAGTCAAGCGGCAGACGAATCCTGCAACGGTGAAAGCACGCAAAGAGGCGGAAATGTCGGAGACACAAGATATGAAAAAGATGAATGATGCGCATCAAGATGCGTTAAGGAAATCAACGTCAAAACGCTCACCGATAGAAAACAATGATCAAGATACCGATGTGCCGAAAACTCCACTTATTAATAATGGCAGTGATCATGGGAACCCACTAACACCATCAGTGTCGCCAATGCCACCCACTCTTACGGAAGCGCCTGTAATACCAGTACCACCAATCCATACGAATCGGCAAGGGGACAATGGCCAACAGCCAACGAGTAATAACCACCCCAAACCGTCAAATGATTCGCCGAACAATGGGAATGTGAGTGCGAGTCAACCAATTCGTCCATTATTGCAAAGAAAATCACCGCGAACTGCAGATACAATGGGAACATTACGTGTGAAAAATGCAGCGATTTCGCAGATTAGGAGTGTACAACGGCGGTCCTCCAGACAGGATCGGGTCAAACGCATCGCGCGGTATACGCAAGCTACATTACCGACCAATAAGAGCAAAAAAACATCCAGTCTTGCCAATGCCATATTCGGCAATCGGAATAGGCGGGATGATTGATGGACTGGAAAAAGCGTATGCTCGACCGCGCAAAAAAGGAAATGGTTCGTAATGCAAAAAATCAATTGCCAGAGCAAGCTAAGCAACCATTTGACGAGGCCAAAGAGCTCTCAAGTGATGTGATGGACGCAACGAAAGTAGCAAGTCAGGCGGCGACTGGAAATTGGGCAGGTGCCGCAATCACAGCCATTAAAAATCGCAGAATGCGGCGAATTATCATTGCATTACTTGTTGTTGTCGCCGTTTTTCCAGTCGTCATGGTGACGATGATCATGACACTCATCATCGGTGAGGCAGACATGTTTCAACATCCGATGATGAATTTCAGTCCACAACAGACGATCATGCAAACGAACCCTGATGGGACACATACGATGATTAATTTCAACACACTTGCTAATAGGTGGACGAAAACCATTAGATGGGGGACATCTGATCAGGTTGTGGGGTTAACACAGGCAGAGATTGATCAAGTCAACCAATTACAGCTTAACTTATCTTATGGATTACTTGAAACCTTCTATGAAATTGGAGTTCGGCAAGGGGCATCCAATCCCAATAAAACGATGAACCGTATTGTTGAATTATTACAACCGAGAGAGATTGACTTCAAACCAGTTCAACTGCGCAAAGTGAAGGATGTGCAAACGAAAAAAGGCACCGTGAAGGAAAATGACGATGTGACGGAAATGGTGCTACAGCATATCACGCGATACAACGGATATTGGGTCACATCATGGCATGTTATCACTGAGTCAGATGGATCTCAAATTGTGGTATTTGGTCCATCAACTTTGCAACGAAAAGATTACACCCCGTTATATCGCGCAGAGAAGGCTTTCAATTTTCTGCATAACCAATATGATCAGCAAATGTTGTTTGGGCAATCCTTGGTTCTAGATACCAACTTTTATGATCCCAACGCGCTCCCCGTTTTGCAAATGCTGGAGGGGGGCTCAATCAGTGCGAGCGGTGGCGCACCATCTAATGGCGCACCAATGCCAAAGCCGCAAATTATCACCATTCTTCAACAAGCCATACAGATAGATCGTGTGCCGGAATCTTGGCTATCTGGTCTTGAAATCATTGTCGGTCATGAGGATGCAAGTGGCAATCCCTATGCCGTGGATCCTATCCTGGTGGACGGTGAACATGCATCAGGACTCATGCAGATGCTACCGAGCACGTTCTGGAGCGACCACATGAGCGGCTACAATGATATTTGGAATCCACTCGATAATGCGGTAGCGGCCATACGGTACATTGAGGGTGCATGGGGGAGCCCAGGCAACATACCGGGTGTGGTGAGTGGCGTGTACAAAGGATATTAGTAGTACACTTGAGGTAGGCTCCCTTTTGCTACATTAAGGGAATGGGGAAAGGGCTCGGGCGTAGAACTACTCTCTAGGGAGTGGGTCAGCCTGGGACAATTCTACATAGCTTTATATATAAAAACGAGGAGAGATAATATGACCGATTTGTTTATTGAGGACATTGGGAATAAATCTGCCACCCCATTATGGCACGATTGGTAAGCATGATTTTTTCCCACGCCCCCCTTCCTTTACGGAAAGGAGGTTTTTCTTTTTGGCCAAAATCGCATTTTTACTTCAAAACGATGAGTTGGTCTCG
>JAJZAS010000052.1 GCA_021799325.1 Bacillota bacterium
TCGAACGAACATCATGTACGCGAAGAATATCAGTACCCCGCATAATCGCCACCGCCACAATGGCAGCTGTTCCTTCCAACCGCTCACTGACGGGAAGCCCTAGCACATGGCCAATGACAGATTTTCGTGAAGGTCCAAGCAAAATAGGAAATGAATCAATCCTCATCTCGTCGATCCGATTGATTAGTTCTAAATTTTGTGCTTGCGTTTTGCCAAACCCGACTCCCGGATCCAGAATGATCTGCCGCTCTGACATTCCTGCATGTAGCGCAGATTCCACACGATACTGCAACTGCTGACGAACTTCCTCTACTACATCTTTGCCTAAAAGAGGTGTTTCCGTTGAATTGTGCATCAGTACATACGCCGCACCAGAACCCGCTAGCACACGAAACATTTCGGGATCAGCTAGGCCTCCCCAGATGTCATTGATCACCTTGGCCCCGTTATTTAGCGCCAATTCTGCAGATTTTGCCTTATAGGTATCCACGGAAATGGGAACAGATACCGCTTTCGATAACAGAGGTAAAATGACTTTCAGACGCGACCATTCTTCTTCCTCCGTTAGCGGCGTGAAGCCGGGCCTTGTGGATTCTGCACCCACATCGATAAAATCCGCGCCTTCTTCCTGCATTTCTAGTGCATGCGCCACAGCCTGATCTGATTCTACATAAGCGCCTCCGTCAGAAAAAGAGTCTGGCGTGACATTGAGAATTCCCATTATTTTTGTTTTTTTATCGTACATTGATCGCTAGCCTTCCCTATATAATGGCGTACTAAGATATCGCTCCCCATTTGATGGCGAAATCGTCACGATGCGATGGCCTTCACCCAATTCTTTAGCCACTTGCAACGCCGCAAAGACATTGGCTCCTGTACTGATCCCGCCAAGTATGCCCTCCTCTTTTGCAAGTCGTCTCGCACAGGTAAACGCCTCTTCATCAGTGACTGTCATTACGCGATCGATTTTGTTCAAATTCACAATCTCCGGAATAAACCCGGCACCAATTCCCTGAATCTGAGTTTTCCCGGGCTTACCACCAGACAGCACGGGGGATGCATACGGCTCGACAGCGATCACCCGACAATGGGGAATGTGTTGCTTCAATGCCTCTCCCACCCCCATCAATGTGCCGCCTGTTCCCACGCCTGCCACAAACGCATCAAGGTGACCATCCATCTGCTTGATGATTTCCGGCCCAGTTGTCTCCCTATGCGCTTTCGCGTTATTTGGATTGTTAAATTGCTGCGGAATAAAATATTCTTGGGGAGCACTTTTTAAGAGGCTATTGGCCCGTTCGATTGCACCCGACATCCCCTTGTTGCCTGGCGTCAATATGATCCCTGCGCCATAAGCCTTCAACAATTGCATTCTCTCCCTGCTCATCGTGTCCGGCATCACTAAAATGACCCTGTATCCTTTTTCGACGCCAACGAGCGCCAAGCCGATCCCTGTGTTACCACTAGTAGGCTCAACGATCGTCATCCCTTTTTGGAGAGCGCCGACTTTTTCTGCCTCATCCATCATTGATTTGGCAATGCGATCTTTGATGCTTCCGCCTGGGTTCATCCACTCGAGCTTAACCAATACATCCGCCATGCCTTTTTCAACCAATCGGCGCAACCTGACCATTGGCGTTTTTCCAATAAGCTCTGAAACGCGGTCCACCACACGCAGTTCCATCGTATTGCCTCCATTCCCCTTAATGAGACGCCTGTTCTCTTAATTCCACCAATTCATCCTTGTTGAAATAATACTTCTCCGAACAAAAATGACAGACCAGTTCTGCCTCGCCGTCTTCTTCAATCATGTTGTCCAATTCTTCTTTTCCCAGTGAAATGAGTACGCCGGCCAGTCGAGGCTTATTGCAGGTGCAACGAAATTCCACGGGTCTGCGCTCCAGTATTTTGACATCACCAGGAAATAGCCGCTCTAAAATTTGTTCTGGTGCGATGCCTTCGTGTAGCAGTGACGACACTTGCGGCAATTGCTGCAGCGCCGCCTCCGCCTCTGTAATTTCTGCTTCACTCGCCCCTGGCAACAACTGCACCATGACACCGCCTGATGCAAGCACAGACAGGTCAGGAGCCACCAGCACCCCTACCGCAACAGCAGAAGGCATTTGTTCAGACGCTGTAAAGTAATAAGTAAAATCATCGCCAATTTCGCCGCTGACAAGCGGCACACTGCCACGATAAGGCTCGCGTAATCCCAAGTCTTTGATCACATAAAGCGATCCATTCTTGCCCACCGCTTCTCCAACAGGAAGTTTACCTTTTTTGTTGAGCGGAAGGTCCACATGTGGTTCCGTGACATATCCCCGAATATACCCCTCACCAGTTGCCACCACCAGCACATTGCCAAGTGGACCGCCACCCTGAACCTGCAGGGTGATTTGATGCCTTTCATCCTTCAATGTGGCATAGAGCATCGAAGCCACACTGACCACCCGTCCCAAGGCTGCCGTGGCAACTGGCCAGGTGTCATGCCTTTGCTGTAATTCTCCCGCAATCCCCTTGGTGGTCGTTGCATAGGCAAGGATGTGATCATTTTTGGCGGTAGCTACCACCACGTAATCAGTCGTATTCATACGTTACTTCTCCACCTCTTTTAGTCCCCAATTATAGCGACAGGTATATTGGACAATGCCAATATACCTGATTTTGATTATTCATTCGTATTGACAACGTCTTTCTAAGAAAGACTTGGCGTAGGGTCATCTCCAAAAGGATTGCGACCACTGATCGTAATCTTCGGTCCTTCCTCCTCATTATCCCCTTCGACCAGTCTGCCATACTCCATCAACTGCCTGATTTGCTCTCCATCAAGCGTCTCTTTCTCAAGCAATACGGTGGCTAATAGGTCCAGTTTGTCTCTATGGTCATTAAGTAAAGTTCGAGTGCGCTCATAACATTCATCCACAATGTTGCGCATTTCCTTGTCGATCTCATGAGCAATGGCATCACTGTAGTTCTGCTCAGAGGTAAAATCCCTCCCCAGAAAGACCTGACCTTGGCGATGGCCAAATTGCATCGGCCCCAATTTATCGCTCATTCCAAACTCGGTAATCATACGTCTTACAATTTGCGTTACCCTCTCGAGGTCATTGGAAGCGCCAGTGCTTATCTCACCGAGCACAATCTCCTCAGATACACGGCCACCAAGTAGTTCCACCACCTGATCAAGGATATCCTCCTTGGTCATGAAGCGCCTATCTTCTTTAGGAAGGCTGACCGTATAACCTCCTGCCATACCGCGTGGAATGATGGTCACTTTATGCACGACACTGCCGTTCTTGAGGAAATAACCCGCAATCGCATGACCGCCTTCATGGTAGGCAACGAGGCGTTTTTCCTTATCGCTGATCACCTGGCTGCGTTTTTCAGGCCCGGCGATGACGCGATCGATGGCATCGTCAATTTCGTTCAATTCGATGACCGACTTGTTTCTGCGCGCTGTTAAAAGAGCCGCTTCATTCAAAACATTCTCCAGATCAGCACCGGTGAATCCCGGGGTTCTTTTTGCAATGATATCCAGGTTGATGTCTTTAGAAACCGGTTTGTTGCGGGAGTGAACGCGCAGAATTTGCTCTCTTCCGCGTACATCCGGACGATCAACGACGATTTGCCGGTCAAAACGCCCCGGTCGCAATAGCGCAGGGTCAAGGATGTCTGGTCGGTTGGTCGCCGCAACAATAATGATACCATCATTGCCATTAAATCCATCCATCTCTACGAGCAATTGGTTCAGGGTTTGTTCACGTTCATCATGTCCGCCACCAAGTCCAGCTCCGCGCTGCCTGCCAACGGCATCAATCTCATCAATGAACACGATACAGGGTGCGTTCTTCTTGGCATTCTCGAATAAATCCCGAACACGGGAGGCACCGACACCAACGAACATCTCCACAAAGTCCGAACCGCTGATGCTAAAGAACGGAACTCCCGCTTCCCCAGCCACTGCTCTGGCAAGCAGTGTTTTACCCGTTCCAGGTGGCCCCACCAGCAGGACACCTTTAGGTATTCTCGCCCCTACTGCGGAAAACTTGCGAGGATCTTTGAGGAAATCCACCACTTCGACCAATTCGTCTTTTTCCTCTTCCGCTCCTGCCACATCGTTGAAGGTCACGCGTTTCTTATCTTCAGTATACAAACGCGCCCGGCTCTTCCCGAAATTCATCACCCTGTTGCCGCCGCCCTGCCCCTGATTGAAGAGGAAGAACAACACAACGATCACGAGCAATATTGGCAACGCCGTTGAAATGATGTTGATCCACGAGGAACCTTTGGGCGGTGTATTGATGGACACTTGAGGCAATTTACTCAGACTGTTGACCACCTGGTCGCTGTAAAGCGCGCGAGAGGTGAATGTAGTGCCGTCTGTCAAGGTCCCATCCAGTTGCAGGGAGATCCCATCCGGTGTCACGTATAGCTGTTTAATGTCATGGTTTTGCACGTCAGAAATAAACTGACTCCACGTCAGGACTGTCTTTTGTTGGTTGTCCGACATGATATACTGCAAAACTCCAATAATGACAAGTAAAATGAGCACATAGAACAAAGCGCTCTGATAAAAGCGTTTCATCCCTTACCTCCTCTCGGTTAAGGCGGAAATATTGTAACATAATCTCAGCAAAAATAACATGCAGCGAAGTGTATGCCTTTACCTATGATTTGAATCCTTGTATACTGATTCTTTTAATACTCCTACGTAAGGAAGATGGCGATAATGCTCCGCATAGTCCAGTCCATATCCCACCAAAAAACGATTGGGGACCGTCAGCCCAAAGTAGTCGGGCGCAATGTCGACTTTTCTTCCGCCCGGCTTGTCAAATGCGGCAGCAATTTTGACAGAACGTGCCTTTCGGTGAAGGAGCGATTCACGCAAGTACTGAAGCGTTAAGCCACTATCCACAATATCCTCCACAATCAATACATCTCTGTCTTCAACAGGACGCTCCAAATCCTTCAGAATTCGCACAACGCCCGAGGACTGCGTCGAAGACCCATAACTGGAAATCGCCATAAAATCCATTTCAAGTGGAATCTCCAAATGACGCACCAAATCGGCCATAAAAATATAGGCCCCTTTCAGCACGCCAACCACGAGTGGATTTTTCCCTTTAAAATCAATGGTGATTTGTTTGGCCAAAGCCTCCACACGGGCCTGTATTTGTTCGGATGTAAACAGAATTTCTTCTAAATCTTCTTTCAACACAAATCCTCCTACTCGCTAATCTTCCATAGCGGGGCGAACTGATACGCGAAGCGCCAGTGGAATATCTTTCCTCACGAGATGTGCGCGGCTACGGACCAGACCCGGTACCCAAACGACTTCCTTTCCAATGGCAAACACCGGATAGCTTCGTCTCCACTCACGTATTATCTTATGATCAATAAACACATCCGACAGCAATTTGCTGCCTTCCATGCCAAACGGCTTGATCCGGTCTCCTTCTTGCCACCCGCGAACCACCAGTTCTGGTTCATCCTCGAGTGAAAACCATGCGTCCCACAGTGTGCGGGAAAATTCACTTGGCATCTCGACTACCAATGATTCTATCAGCCATTTTAGCCCTCTAATAGAAAAAAAAGAAGCCCTATCCACGGTGGCTGGCGTCCATCGGATTACTGGGGCATATTCGCTTCGTTCATCTCTCATAACTTCCAGACTTGCATTTTGTATAACAAGCTGAAACCCGCCCTTGAGAGTACGCCTACCACGACCGCGCGTGATAAAAAGTCGCACAGCTTCGACTTCGTCATATCCAAATTGTAACTTGTCGTCAATACACTCTAATACTAATTTAACAACTCTTCGTTGTAAAGCAAGCGGGAGTCGCAAAAACGCTTCCTGATCATATCTGGCCAGTCGATGGGAGCATTTTACGTTCAATGCGACAAAATCCTCGGACAATTTGGCCATTAGTTCATTTTCCGCCCGGACAATCTCTGCTTCATGCGCCAATGTATTCACAATCGAAGGATTATAGTACGCTTCCAAATGCGGAATCAGTTCGTGGCGTATGCGATTGCGTCTATAATCGAGCAAGGTATTGGTCTCATCTTCTTCATAGGGAAGCGAGTGCTGCTTCGCATACTCCAACAAGTCCTTTTTAGCCACTTGCAGCAGTGGTCTGATGACATACACGCCTTGTAACTTTCGTAATGGTAAAATGCCCGCGAGTCCCTGAAGTCCCGTTCCCCGCAGCAACCGGTCAAGTACAGTTTCTGCTTGGTCGTCCATGTGGTGGGCTGTAGCAATGATCGGCGATTCATAAGTCGCAGCAACTTCCATTAATTGCTCGTAGCGAAGCCTCCTTGCGGTGGTTTCCACAGACTCACCCGATGTTTTTGCCGCCTCTGGCACATTTACCTTTTTCAAAACGAATGTGCATTTGTAGTGTGCTGCCATTTGCCTTACCAATTCTGCATCTCTCGTCGCCGTCTCACGAATTCCATGATGAACATGGGCCACCACTAATTGATACGACCATGTGACCCGCAACTGAACCAGTAGATGCAAGAGAGCCATCGAATCAGCCCCACCACTGACTGCTGCAACGATGGTGCAAAATGGCATGGATGCCTTCGCTACCTGCAGTTCGCTCTCCACCAATTCAACGAGCTCCATGTTTTCGCTGCCTCCAGATCGATCGCATCAAAACACCCGCGATCACTAGTCCTGTGGAGATGGCGCCTGCGATCAACACTGTTTCTGTCGCCATCGACATTCCATTCATATAGTGATGCGTCACAAAATCCCTCATTGCAAAGTAGGCATCCATCCCAGGAACCAGCACGATAATGCCGGGCACTGCAAATACGGTGACAGGCATACGGTAATATCTCGCAAACACTTCACTCAAAAGGGACACCGCCAAGCTTGCCATAAAATTGGCCGCGATGACGTTTGCCCCATTTTTTAATGCGCCATTTAAAAACAGCCAAGCGACGATCCCCAAAATCCCCGATGGGATGATCGCCTTTTTGGGAACCTGATTTAAGATTGCGAACGCAATGGTGGCAAGCGCACTTAAAAGCGTGGAAACAATCACTTGATCACTCCGCTATATATCCGGTTTCTTATGTACTAATGCTGATTGCCAGCGCCACTGCCACTGCAATTGCTGCCGCCGTAAAAAGCGCTTCGGCCCCTCTTGCCACCCCTGCCAAAAGGTCGCCTGCAAGCAGGTCACGAATCGCATTGGTCACCGCGAGCCCTGGCAACAATGGCAAAATAGCGCCAATGATAATCACACCTTCATGCTTGGATAACCCAACGATGCTGATCAGTACCGCAAAAAGCGAACCAACCAGTGAGGCCAGCAGCACCGCAAAAAAGCGGGGAACATATCGCACTGTCCAGCGCGTCAGTTCCTGAGCAATGATTCCTCCCACTGCGCCGTAGATAAAATCCAGCCCCGCCCCACCCAAGATGATCGTAAAGCTTCCGCTTGAAAGTGCTGCAGCCAGTATTTGCACGGGTCTGGAATAAAGCAGCGGTGCATGGTCAAGGGCTTCCAGTTTGATCAGCGCTTCATCAATACTGCACTCTCCTCTTTGCATTTTCCTGGAGAGTTCATTGATTTGCGTCACTTTGTCCAAGTCAAGGATGCGCGCCCCAGAGACCCGTTCCAGTCTCGTGGTCGTCCCCGCGGGGGTAGTCATGGATACAAAGATCCCCGTAGGAGTGACAAAACACTGGACATGGTCCATCTGCACCCCTGCGCTTACCGCAAAGTGAGTGATCGTCTCTTCAATTCGAGAGGTCTCGGCACCATATCGCAATAATTGGTGACCCGCCAACATACATAAACGCCAAATTTGTTCTTCGTCCATAGGCAACTCCAACTATATGTCCTGTATTTTATTGTATAACGAATAGAGATTGGTGACCACCAAGGAACAATATAGAAATGATTGCAAAAGTAAACACTAAGATAGAAAACAGCAACCCCCAATCCGTCACATCCCAGGATACCGTCCCTTTCGACTTCGTAAAAGCGACCTGCTGACGCTGATTATTCAGTGCTTCGCTGAATTCCTCAACACGTTGAATTTTTCCGCACACTGTAAAATACAATGCGCGACCAACGCCAGACCTCTCATGTAGTTGCTGAAAATAGCGAGATAGCGCCGTTTTTCGCACATCTGGTGAGGATTGTATCAGTTTTTCCCTTGTTCTACTATTCATTGGTTGATACAAAAAAGCGCCCATCATTGCGAGTGAAAATAAATCATAGTGCTCATCCGCTTTTCTCATGCCCCATCCCCAAAATGCGCGGTCGTATATTTCTGTGAACTCTTTTACCACCGTCCCTAACGGCGTGACTCCACCAAAATCAATCAATATTGGTTTGCCGGTTGCTTTATGCATCAACACATTTTCCGGTTTCAGGTCCCCGTAGGCAAAGCCTTTTTCATGAAGGGAATGAAGCAGGTTCGCCAACTGCAATAATAAATCAGGCACCGCTTCCACGCCCTGATGGGAGACATACTGACGCAGATTCTTCCCTTCCACGTATTCCATCACAAAAAAATGAGCCCACTGCCCATCCAGTTCTGCATCATCGAGTTCGTACACTTTGGGACATGGCGCTACAAGGGCATGGCTGAATTCGCGCATCCGTTCCCACTCCAGCGAAAGTGCAGTGGCATCCCAACTGATTTTG
>JAJZAS010000053.1 GCA_021799325.1 Bacillota bacterium
TTTCTGTATGTAAATCGAATCACAGTACCGATATTATTCATGTTCGCCTCCTACTGCCTGAATAAATATTTCATTCATTGAAGGCTCCATTATTTGAAAACGTTCGATTTCCGAATGACTTGATGCGTGCATCAGAACGGCTTGAGGTGTACTCTTGCCAGAAAACTTGATACGGCACTCACAATCGCTGACCATCTCCACTCGCTCCACACCTAATAAGGCTTCTATACCGAAAACAGGTGATGTAGTCACCAATTGAATGGTGTCTTTCGGATACGAGTTTTTAATATCCGCCAGCTTACCACTTAACACTGTGGCAGATTTTTTCAAAACGGTGATGTGCTCGCAGAGTTCCTCCACATGATCCATCCGGTGCGTGGAAAAGAGCATTGCCACTCCCTGATTGCGCAACTCCTTAACCACTTGCTTCAATAGTTCAACGTTGACAGGATCAAGCCCACTGAACGTTTCATCTAAAATTAAAATTTCTGGTCGATGAATCACGGCTGCGATAAATTGTATTTTTTGCTGATTCCCTTTGGATAACTCCTCAACGCGTTTGTTGCTGTATTCGCTGATGCTAAAACGCTCTAGCCAGTCCGCCAGTTCACGTTCTGCCACCTTGCGGTTTATCCCTCGCAGTTCGGCCAGATAGATCAGTTGATCCTTGACGCGAACTTTGGGGTACAACCCCCTCTCCTCAGGTAAATATCCCATTGTGCTCGCTAGCGTATTGCTATATCCCTTCCCTTTCCAGCGAATCTCCCCCTCATCCGGATAAATAATTCCCAGAGCCATTCTCATTGTAGTCGTTTTCCCAGCTCCATTTGCACCTAGCAAACCGTATATTTCGCCTGCTTCAACCTTGATATTTAGATGGTCTACTGCCGTAAAATCGCCAAATCGTTTGCTGATATTTTTTAATTCCAGCAGTATCATTCCAACTCTCCCAATTTTGAAATTTGCCTACCAAACATCACATCAAGTGTGATGACAAAATCATGAAATGCATTCAACATATTGTCGCGCAACTCATATAGGTATTGAATGCCATGAATGATGGCCTCTTCTTTACCCTGTGCTTGCAAGGCAATGAGATGCCTACCGTATTCGTGGATTTCTTCATGGATTCGGTGGACCGTCTCCATTTGTGGAATTTCCCCAAAACGGCTCTTTCCGACATGGTCATACCATCTTCCAAAATGACAGGCATGCGGATCGAGTTCGGGCGGATAAACATTGTGGTCTTCAACATTTTGTAGAAAGTGAACCATTTGATCGACCCATTGACGATGCTCAAGCGGCAATAAAAACAACTGGCTCAGGTACCTGGCTACGTTCATTTCACGAACCGTCTGCCACTCCTCGTATCCTTCATAACTCTGGATCCAGGTGGGAATGGCGTCTGGCGGCATTGGTCTTGCAATCAGATAGCCTTGCGCCAATTCACATCCCAATTGAATCAGCGTTTTCCCCTGTTCAATCGTTTCGACGCCCTCTGCGATCACATCGCACTGAAAAACTCTTGAAAGCTCGATGACTGCACTGATGATAGCCAAATTCCCTTCGCTCATGCTCATTTGACGGACAAACGACTGATCAATTTTCAAAATATCGAGCGGGAGATGGCTCAAATAAGTCAGCGAAGAATACCCTGTTCCAAAGTCGTCAAGCGATACATGCACACCCAGTTCTCGCACCGCTTCGATAATTTTTTTGGCCTCCTGCAGATCACCAAGCTCGTCAGTTTCAAGAATTTCCAATTCCAAATCACCCGGATTGACCCGCGGATGACGTTTAAGGAGACTTTTCAAATGATTGGGGAAATCTCCATAATTTAACCTTTTTGCTGAAATGTTGATGCTAACCTTCAGATGAATGCCTTGTTGCTGCCACGATTCCTGCTGGCGAATGGCTTCTTCCTTGACCCAATCATCAAGCAAAATCATAAAATCTGTATGTTGTAAATCTGGCAAAAAAGCCCCCGGTGGCAAAATTCCTTTTTCCGGGTGGCGCCAACGGATCAATGCCTCAACGCCGTACACTTTATGCTTTGTCATCTCTACTTTAGGCTGATAATATAAAACAAATTCCCCGTTATTGATCGCCTGGTGCATTCTGGCATAATCCACGGAGTTATTGACCACCTGATCCTGTTCTGCGCTGAAAATAGAGTAATGGTTTTTCCCCGTGGCTTTAGATCGGTACATGGCTTTATCCGCATTTCTTAAAAGTTCATCGCCAGTAACCCCGTCCAATGGATAAAAAGTTACCCCCACACTGACGGCAGGATAAAAAACTTGATCATTTTCCAGATACGGTTTGGAAATTTCGTTCATCATATCTGCGATCAGGATGTGAAAGTCGGAAGGATTTTGCAGGTCATGAAATAAAATCATGAACTCATCGTCACTTGGCCTTGAAACCGTGTCTGACTTTCGAATTCGCTCTTGGATGCGATTGGAGAGCTCAATCAGCAGTCGGTCCCCTCGATCATGACCATAATCCGCGTTAAATTGTTGAAAATCATCGACATCGAGTGAACAAACAGCAAGCAGTGTATGGTTGCGGTTGGCACGTTCGATCGCCACATTCAGGCGATCAAGAAAGAGGATTCGATTAGGCAGATGAGTGAGCGGATCGAAATAAGCAGATCGGTTGTCTTTCGACCCTTCCAAACCTTCATCCATGACGGTGGAAAAGGTGGAGATGTATTGTTTGAAAGGATGCCCATCTCCCGGCACCGCCACAATGCTTAAAAACTCCTCAAAAATCTCCCCGTTTTTTTTCCGATTGATAATCCTTCCCTTCCACTTCCCGTTCGTTTCCACCTCATCCCACATTTGCTGATAAAATGCCGAATCATGATAGCCTGATTTAAGCAAATTGGTAGGTTGACCAATCACCTCATCGCGATCATATCCTGTAATCCGCAAAAACGCTTGGTTCACTTCAAGAAAATTGCCATTTTCATCTGTGATAAATACGCCTTCCTCCATATTATCGAAGACGGCTGCTGTCAGTTGCAGATGGTGTTCGTAATTTTTTCGCGCCGTCACGTCCCGCTGCAATCCTACGTAATGTGTCAATTCACCCGCATCGTTATAGAGCGGCGCAATCGTCAATTCATTCCAGAAAAGCGAACCGTCCTTGCGATAATTTCTCAGCTCAACGGTACATCCCCGCTGTTCTTTAATGGCCAAGCGTATTTCGTCTAATCCTGCCTGATCGCGGTCATCTCGTTGCAAGAACCGACAATTTCTCCCCAGCGATTCCTCCGGAGAATACCCCGTCAACTCATAGAAAGCAGGATTCGCATAGATGATGCGCATTTCTTTATCGAAATGATCGACGATGGTGACACCGTTAACCGTATACTCGACCGCCTGCTGGAATAATGAGAGGTACTCCTGCGCACGCTTCAGGAGGTCCACATCAATCAGCCAAACTTCATATGTATAACTGCCATCAAGCAGCCGGTCCACCACTTGCGCTTGCAACGACTTCCACACTCTTGGATTCGTTAAACCTTGAAACAGAATATGTTGGTCAGTGACACGATTTTCTTTTTTTAACTGATTGATGAGATTTAGATAATCTGTAGGATGATAAAAAATGTCGGAAGGATTGAAAAGATAGGGACCGGGTTCATTCCCATCTTCAGGAATATTGAGAGATGCTCTCAGAAATTTGTTCATTCCCAACCATTCGTCCGTGGATTTCGCACGGAAATAACAAAAGGGAATGTTATCCTGTTCGTCTGTAAGCACATTCACCCTCCCCTATTACAATATCTTCTCATTTTCTCATTTCTTTTAATTATAGCGGGTCAATTTCCATTCGACAAGAAAGAACAAAAAGTGTGATGGATGTCATCTGTTACTTTCATCTCTACGTTTACAATGTGTGAGACTCATAGAAACACCTATTGCGAAAGGAGTAAGTACAATGGCTGCTTCAGAACACTTTTCATTTAATGAAATGCACCTGATCAAAAGAAAATCTTTGGGTAATGTCGTTCCCCTCGAATTATTCAGATCGATTCGATTAATCGGCATGTACCAGGGCTTACCCTTAAACGGAAAAGGCACCACCAGCGTAATCGGCAAGAAAATTGGTGAAAGTCTTCCGGTGAACACGGTGGAAGATGTTTTACAATTATTTAAAGAATTAAAAATTGGGATTCCAAAAGTGCTGCACCAGGATGAACGTGGTATGCGAATCGCGATTGAAGATTGTTTTTGCGAAGGACTACCCGTTCATGAGGGCAAATTCGTATGCGATCTTGAAGGATCTATTTTCGAAGGGGCATTGATCAAAATTCTAAAAAGAAATGTAAGCGTCAGGGAAGTCAAATGCAATGTGAACGGTGATGAACACTGCGAATATGACGTTAGATTCATGTGATACTTGCCTAAGAATGTGGAAAGAATAAGCGCTGTTGCACGTTCTAACCACTATGTCCGGAGGCACCGATACATGCGCAAAACGATCATCCATCATGCCTATTTCTTCGTATTTTTCACCTCGCTGATAACGGCATTCGCCGCTATCAGCGAAAAGGCATCTGCGTCGAATTATGAGGAGCAATTCCCCCATGTGTTTATGAGGCACGGTCCTCCTGTGCATAAAGTCGCGTTGACATTCGATGATGGTCCTGACGTTACCTACACCCCAAAAATACTGAACATATTGAAAAGAGAACACGTCAAAGCGACTTTCTTTGTACTCGGAATCCATGCGGCCCGCCATCCGGAAATGATTCGCCGCATTTTAAAAGAAGGACACACGATTGGCAATCACACTTTTGATCACACCAATCTTATTCACAGCACACGCTCAAAAATTAAATGGGAGATCGCGGCGACTGAACAAGTGCTTGTGAGAATCTCTGGCCAGTCACCAAAATGGTTTCGTGCACCGTACGGCAATGTCAATCCGCTCGTGCTTACCGAGTTGCAACAATTGGGTTATCGCGCGGTTAATTGGTCGGTGGATTCCAACGATTGGAAGAGCCTCCCTGCAAAAATAGTCAAGGAAAACATTCTGCAACAGGTGAAACCAGGAGCCATCATCCTACAACACTGCGCTGGTAACGAAAAGGAGGATTTAACAGGCACTGTGCGCGCCTTACCAGATATCATTCATACCTTAAAAAAAAGGGGGTATCAATTTGTGACGATCCCCCAATTGCTCAATTCAGATACAAAAACCGTCCATGCGAAAAAGTAGTACCATCATTGCTGGCTAACTGCCGCGCCGCCTGCGGTAACACCAACGTTGAATATGCCTTGACTGCTCGAATAATCCGACACCATGGCAACCACCGCTTGCGCTGCATCTGCAATGGTCACATTCCCATCAGGATGAAAAGCACCCGATTGCAAAGGCAACAATCCGAGTGAGCTAGCAATGGCATCGCCTGCAAACTGACTACTTGGTATCGTCGATGCATCGTTTGCATTTAACTGAAACAATTCCGGATGGCCAAGCAATTCGCCATAGCCAAGTGCGCGAGCAAGTAATTGTGCCGCGTCACCTCGAGTGATAGGCTGATTGGGCTCGAAAACTTGCCCATCATTCAACCAGCCATTGACAAAGGCTGAGTACACTTCAGAATAGCCAGAAGAAGCGCTGCTTGTCATTGCCATCGCTTTTTGATAGACTCCCAGCTGATTCGCCATGGGCAATGGTTGATTACGCCCCAGTGCATCCACCACCAATTTGACAAATTGTTCGCGTGTCATATCCTGATTGGGGTGCACATTGCCGCTAGCATCGACAGCCAAAAGACCATGCTGGACAAGGAGTTGGATTTGATCCGCCTGCGCCACATTGCCAATGTCATTGATTTTCCCTGTATACGCTGGCGTACTGCCACTGGCAGACACAAATTGTCCCGTGGTGGCATCCATGACTGTCCCATTTTCGATAATATTGCCAGTGGGCGCGTAGGCTAACATCACTTTCCCTTGAGGTGTAGTACCTGACGCTTTATCAAAGCCAGGTTGTGTCTGAAGGTACACGAGTTGCAAAGGTTGCCCCATCGTCCAATCGTTCTTGGCCTTTGCCTGCGTGATCGCTTGACTAGGAGATGGAAATTTTGTTTTGCCTAATTGAAAATTAGTGTAGTAGGAAGTCACATCCCCGGTTTTTGCATCGACCGTAATGTTCCCTGTATCCGAAATATCCGGGATGCCACTTATCAGTGGTTCAATCAAAAAATTGGTTTGTACCTTCCCCTGCTGTGTACTGTAGTTAGAGGGAATGACCGCTATTCCGCCGGTATCGCCCGGCAACGCCTTCTTCACAAAAGCAATAGCCGCACTCGTTGCCTGTGATTGTGTGATTTTTTTGCCACTTGCAATGGTCACCCCTGTCACAGGAACTTTCGTTGACCATTCATTAAAATTCGTCAGAATGCCATAGGTAGTATCCACCGTTGCGCTGTACTGGTCTCCATCAGGGACTGTCCAGGAAAAATCCCATGTCACATCCCCATTGGGGAGACTTGTGTTTTGATTGGCAGCCGTCAGTTTTGCTTTCCCAGGAATCTTCAACACCGATTTCGCTATATCGAGCGCCTTCTGCTCCGTCCAATTGACGAGCACTGAACCTAAATTTTGCTGCTTCCCACCTGGTACAATCGCGTGAACAGGCGTATAGACTGGCAAAGCGGTGTTCTTCCCAGCGGCATCCACCGGCTGCCCAGATAACGCATCAATGACAGGAATTCCTGATATTCGCAAATTAGGGTCGCTGTATTGATTATTCCACCACGCTGAATAATTTCCGACCACCTGCTGATAGGTCAGGTAAGGAACAGCTTGCCCGTTCGCACTCCAATTTGACCAATATGCCCGATACAAATGAAGGTCACGCTTATAAATCTGATTAGCTTTGACAATAGACATGACGTGTTTTTCAGAAGGAAAAACGGCCTGGGTCCAGTTTTCATTAGCGCTGACGAGTGTCCCATTTTGATCGATCGTAATAGAAAACCCGTTAAATGGGGCCGGAATGCCATTCACCACACGCTCAAAATTATACTGATAATTGACTACCTGATTGAGTGCTCCGCTCATCGGGGCAAGTGGCTGAATTCTTACCTGATTCACATAGTGGGGGTAAAGCTTTTGCGCCCAAGTGATTGCTAATTTTTGTGCTTGCGCCGCGCTGACAGGCAGCGGATAAACAAAACCCGTTGCACTAGAGGATCGATCGTAAGAGGTGATCAGCCCTGATTTGGCATCCACTGTGATATTGATCCATTCATTCTGGTTATCAGGACTTGTATAAGAAAATCCAAAATTATAAAAAGCATTTCCGTTTTGATCATTAGAAAAAGACTCTGAACTGAGTTTGAACTCCGTTGGAACCTGCAATATCGCTTTTGCGTGGTCAAGCGCCTGACTCTCCGTGACATTTGTGGAACCAGTCTGCGCGTGGACGAAATCAGTTGAACCCATACCAACAAAAGAAAGGCTCGTTAACAGTGCTACGCCAAGCGGAAGCCTGCGGATCCCTTTCATTAATGACGCACTCCCCTTTCGCGCTCTCCTTTACACACTACTTCGCTCTACGATAAATTGCAATTCATCGCCCTCTCCTGCCAGTGTCACCACATTGCCTGACACCACTTCTTCCGCAATCACCATCCGGCTGAGAGGGGTTTCGATTGCTTGTTGCAAAAACCTTCGCAATGGTCTCGCCCCATACGCTGGATCATATCCCCGCTTGGCTAGGTATTTCAGTGCAGAAGGCATCCATTCCAAATGGATTCCCGTTGCCTCTAGCACCCTAGTTGCGAGACGCTCCAGCATGGCGGCGGCAATGGCCTCCACATGGCTTTCATCAAGTCCATGAAACACCACGGTTTCGTCCACCCGATTCAAAAACTCGGGGCGAAAATGTTGGCGCAAAATCCCTATCACGTGCTCGCGAATCTCTACCATGGAACTTCCCTGTTCCTGCATTTGCAAGATATCTGCGCTACCTAAATTCGAGGTCATGATCACTACTGTATTCTTAAAGTTTACCGTTCTTCCCTGTCCGTCTGTCAACCTGCCATCATCAAGCAATTGCAGAAGCACACTCCACACTTCAGGGTGAGCTTTTTCAATTTCATCAAAAAGCACGACAGAATAAGGTTTTCTCCTCACTGTCTCGGTCAACTGGCCCCCTTCATCGTATCCCACATATCCTGGAGGAGCCCCGACGAGGCGCGAAACGGTGTGTTTTTCCATGTATTCCGACATATCAATGCGCACCATCTGACGTTCGTCATCAAAGAGAAGTTGCGATAGTGCCCGCGACAATTCTGTCTTTCCTACCCCCGTTGGGCCAAGGAAAATAAAGCTTCCGATCGGCCGATTGGGATCCTTGATTCCCGCCCGCGCGCGAAGCACGGCATCGGCCACTGCCTTTACCGCTTCATCCTGCCCGATGACACGCTGATGCAGTTCCTCCTCGAGATGTAACAGTTTATCTTTCTCTCCCTGCATCAACCGCCGGAGCGGAATACCTGTCCAGCGGCTGACGACGAGTGCAATCTCTTCCTGATCAACTTCTTC
>JAJZAS010000054.1 GCA_021799325.1 Bacillota bacterium
TTCAGGGATATTACTTTAGTCGACCGCTCCCAAAAGATGAATTAGAGAAATGGCTTAGCGACTTTTCATCCCTTTAATCGTTTGCATTGGGGACAAAAAAATCCGTTCTTCAGGGCTATACTTTTCACAGAGCGTTTTCCCCAATTCAAACACATCGTTAATGATGTCTTCTCTCGCCTTCCAGGGGACCATCGATAATTCCTCCTGCATCCAGCCAACTCCTCGAATCACATGGTTTACCACCGTTTCTGGATCCTTAAAAAAGTTGGCTGCTTTTGGCAACGTCTGTTCAATATGCAGGTACCCAGCATTCACAAACTCGTCTAGTATTTCTTCAGGTGATTTTTGGTAGTCGATTGGCGCCTGATTTTTTGCGTTATCCCCCACCCTGCTTTTTGCCAGCTTGGTGATCGGTTCCATCCATTCCTGTACCAGCTTGTTTTCGGCCATATTGAATTTCAAAGGATGAGCTGTTGCAAAAAAGCCTTCAGGCCTGATCACGCGCATCACTTCTCGCAATGCCTGAGTCAAATCCATAAAATGAAGGGAATTAAATGCGACCACTGCGTCAAACGAATCTGATTCAAAGGGTAGGTGCTCAGCGGCAGCTTGTACGATCGTCACCCCATCAGCATTCCGTTCTTCTTTGCGTTTATTTGCGCGATACACCATTCCCATCGATGGATCTATGGCTACCACTTGACCTTTTTCACCGACTAGATCTGCCAACCCTGCATCAAACGTAAAGAGGCCGTTGGCACAACCAAGTTCAAGCACGCGCATGCCTGGCTGAACCCCCGACCACGCCAGAAAATTCTTGCGCAGTTGCATCATATTAGGCCAAAATTCATTGGCCACTTCCGAGTAATTTTGATAAAAAGTAAAATTATGAATCTGCAGTTGCCTTACCCGACGTGTGAGATATCCGCACTCGTCTAAAGTTCTTATGTTTTCAAGGTAAACTTGTTTTCCTCTATTGGTTAACGAAACATAGCGAGTGCTATCGTGAATTTCAATCTGGTAGTTCCCCGAAAACATCCCCCAGAACAATTCATCACTTAAGGAATAATCGACCCATGGTCGATGCCAACTTCCCAAATTGAATGTCTTTTCAGAGACCTTTCCGTAATAATGCAATACCTGCGCATTTTCAAATGAGGTGACAAGCCCATAAAGCATCAAGACAGTCCCAAATCCATAATCTGCAATAAACTGATTCAAGAGCCCTACCGCTTCCATGATTTGTTCGTGATAGATCTCGAAATCGCCAAACTTGTAATGTGCAATCGACAACGCTGTAGAGGCGATGATTTCATAGACGGCCGTTTTGGGAACGCGTTCTGATAGTGGGAAAGCCCCGAACGCTTCGATTTTTTCTTCTTCGGTCCAGTTCAGGTCCACCGTATCGGAGGCTATCCGGTCTACCAGCGTAAATAAATCCACGTCAAAACGAGATTCTGAATTCATCATCAGCCATGGACTGATCACTAGTCCACGCTGCAAAAAATCCACCAATACTCGTGTGATATCTTCATTCGCCAAAAGTGCAACCACCTTTTCAGTGACTAGAGTCCAAGATTTTTCGCAATAATCGTCTTCATGATCTCATTGGTCCCTGCATAAATGGCCATTACAGGTATATCGCGAAATCTACGGGCTATTTCGTACTCTACCATATACCCGTAGCCGCCAAAAAGCTGCATACACTCAGCGATGGTCTCCTTTGCCACATCGGTGGACCACCACTTGGCCATCGAAACTTCCGTCACAATCGACTCCCCAGCCATGTGACGCGCGATGAGTTGATCGAGAAATGCGCGGCTGACTGCCACTTTCGTCGCAACCTCTGCTAATTTGAAACGGGTATTTTGAAAATAGCTGATGGGTTGCCCAAACGCCGTCCGTTGCTTGACATATTCTATTGTTGCTTGTAACGACTCCTCCATGGCAATCTGTGCGGTAATCGCCACGATCAAACGCTCCTGTTGCAACTTTTCCATTAAATAATGAAACCCTTTCCCTTCCTCGCCCAATAGATTTTGAGCAGGTACTCGGCAGTCTTCAAAATAGAGTTCAGCTGTATCCGAGCTGTGCTGACCGATTTTCTCCAATTGGCGTCCATGGCTGAACCCTGGAGTGTCTTTTTCCACTACCAACAAGCTGATGCCTTTATGAGGAGGAACCGCGTTAGGATCCGTCTTGCAGACCACCACGATCAAATCGGCCTGAATGCCATTGGTGATAAACGTTTTTTGGCCGTTAAGGACATAATTATCCCCATCTCGCTTGGCGGTGGTTCGAATTCCCGCCAAATCCGACCCTGCACCAGGTTCTGTCATTCCGATGGCGGTGATGATGTCCCCACTTGCACAGCCGGGCAGCCACCTCTTTTTTTGCTCCTCCGAACCATAGGCTAACAAATAAGGAACGACCACATCGTTGTGAAGGCTGATGCCGACCATCCCGGACCCAACGCGCTCCAACTCCTCATCGATGACCACCGAATAACCGAAATCCGCTTCCGGTCCTCCATACGCTTCTGGCACTGAAGGAGCCAGGTACCCCTGGTTGCCCATTTTCCTCCAGAATTCCTTAGGAATAAAGTGTTGCCGCTCCCACTCTTCAAAGAAAGGGACCGCCTCTTTTTCTAAAAATTTGCGAAATGCCTGCCGAAATTGATGGTGTTCATTGGATAAATATAAATGGTTCACCCTTCTACACTCCTTTATCGTTAGCGCGGAGCCATGCGAATCGCGCCATCCAATCGAATCACTTCACCATTTAACATGGAATTTTCTGCAATATGCTTGGCCAACAATCCATACTCACGAGGTTGACCAAGGCGGGAGGGAAACGGCACCTGAGCACCAAGCGATTGACGGACAGGCTCAGGCAATTCCCCAAGCATCGGCGTATCAAATATCCCAGGCGCAATGCTCATGACGCGAATCCCGTACGCGGCCAGTTCACGAGCAATTGGTAGCGTCATCCCAACGATCCCGCCTTTCGATGCAGAATACGCAGCCTGCCCAATTTGACCATCAAATGCAGCCACAGATGCCGTATTGATGATGACACCGCGCTCCCCTCCTTCATCCGGTTCGCCTGCCGCCATTTTAGCGGAGGCAATGCGAATACAATTGAACGTCCCGATCAGGTTCACCTGAATGACGCGGGAAAAAGTAGTAAGTGAGTGTGGACCGGATTTGCCAAGCACCTTCTGTGCGATGCCAATCCCCGCGCAATTCACTAGCCCATGTAGCCCTGTATGCGCCTTGACTACTGCTTCCACTCCAAGTGTGACGCTTTCTTCATCCGTCACGTCTACCTTGACAAATTGGCCGTTTATTTCCTCAGCCACTTTTACGCCCCGCTCTTCTTGAATATCAAAAATAGTCACACGCGCTCCCGCTTCCGCCATCACCCTTGCGGTAGCTTCGCCAAGTCCTGAGCCGCCACCGGTTACGATCACGCTCTTTCCAGCTAGTTGCATCGATTCTCCCCCTATTCAGTCACCCGTTCGATGATCGTGGCGTTGGCCATGCCCCCGCCTTCGCAAATCGCCAAAAGTCCATATCGTCCGCCGCGTGTTTCAAGGGCATTTAAAAGTGTCGTGACGAGCCTTGTTCCTGTAGCTCCAAGTGGATGACCAAGCGCAATTGCGCCTCCGCTTACATTGATTTTTTCAAGCGGGACGCCTAGTTCTTTTTGCCATGCCAACACGACAGAGGCAAACGCCTCATTGACTTCGAACACATCGATGTCGTCGACCGTCAATCCAGCATTCTTCAACACTTTGCGAGTAGCAGGTATGGGGCCAGTCAGCATGGTGACGGGATCCACTCCGACCACCGCAAAAGCAACAAACCTCGCCTTGATGCGAAGTCCTAATTGTCGCGCCACCTCTTCTTGCATTACCAGTGCGGCGCTAGCACCATCCGATATTTGGCTGGCATTTCCGGCAGTGATCAGTTCTAGATCAGGAAAAGCCGGGGCGAGCGACATCATTTTCTCAAGACTAGTGTCGGGTCGAATGCCTTCATCTTGGGAAAAAACAAAGGCGGGCGAGCCATCTGTTGCCGCAATATCAACGGGAACAATCTCTCTAGCAAAATCCCCACTGATCTGTGCCGCATGTGCGAGTTGATGACTGCGAAGCCCGTATCGATCCAGATCCTCACGCGTGATTCCCCATTGTTTGGTGATCATTTCCGCACCTAATGCCTGATCAAAAAATTGCCGGTTCCATCGATCAAGCCGGTAACGCTCCGAAAGATCTTTGGTCATTGGTGTACCATTTACCGTAATAGTGCTTAACATCGGGATGCGCGTCATCGATTCAACGCCAGCGGCAATCGCGATGGAATACGCACCTGCCATTACGCCCTGTGCGGCAAAATGCAAGGCTTGCAAACTAGAACCACACTGGCGATCCAAGGTGACTGCTGGCACAGTCTCAGGGAGTCCCGCAGAAAGCCAGGCATTGCGTCCCACATTGGCGGCTTGTTCCCCAATTTGATCGACACAACCCACGATTACATCATCCACCGTCTCCGGGTCTATTGGATTCCGTTCCAATAGTTTGCGCAACACACCACCCAATAAATCCACGGGATGAACACTTGACAGGCTGCCTTTCCGTCTGCCAATCGGTGTGCGAATAGCATCAACAATTACCGCTTCCCACATTGCATTTCCTCCTATCCAAAGTTCAAGATCAATCACATACCAAACGGTGGTTACGCTTTCATCCAAGTATATACTATTCACAAATGAATCGACTATAATGGAAACCATCCATACTAATATAGATTGCTAGCACCATAGAATCGGCATCAATAGGAGAGGGTGGACGATCATGCCGAGTATTGGTGAAATCCTGGAAAGAAATGCGCATCGAGTTCCCGAGCGAACGGCCTTAATCTATGGCGATAGGCGACTATCATACCGGGAACTGGACGAACAGGTTAACAAGACTGCACGCGCCATTTTTCAACTTGACGTGGAAAAGGGCGATCGAATCGCACTAATGGCCTATAATACCGACCTCTTTGTCATCGCCTACTATGCATTACTCAAACTCGGCGCCATCGTCGTCCCCATCAATGTCCGTTTAGCTCCCCCTGAACTTGCCTACCAATTACAAGATTCTGGCGCCCGCATGATTCTCTATGACGATGAACTTACTGCTGTGGTCATGGAGGCCACAAAGGGAACCCCCACCACTACGCTTTGCCTCCATTCCCATGGTGAAACCAATCTGTTGGGAATGTCACAGCATCAAACGAGTGACCCACTTCCCATCACGGTAGAAGAGGATGACGATGCCCAGATTCTCTATACGTCAGGAACCACCGGGAAACCAAAAGGAGTTTTATTTGATCATCACCGAATCATCTGGACTGGTATCAACATTACAGTCGGCGTTGGACTGCGCGATGGCGAACGATTGTTGCATGTGGCCCCCTTATACCATTCTGCAGAACTCGACCTATTTTTGATGGCAGGCACATTCATTGCCGGCACTCATGTGGTCATGAAAGAATTCAATCCCGCAGAAGTTCTGAAAACGATGGACAAAGAACAAATTACCGCTTTTTTTGGCGTACCCACCATGTATCAGTTCATGTTAAGAGACCCACAGTTGGAGCAAACCCACCTCGGAAATTGGCGAATTGGAATGTTTGGCGCCGCCCCGATGCCACCCTCCACAGTCGTGAAATTAGCAGAGGTGTTCCCATCTTTGACCCTTTTTAACTTGGCAGGATTAACCGAATTGGGACCTGGAGGAGTCTTTCTTGGCGGAAAAGAATTGCTAGAACATCCGGATACAGCAGGACGACCTATTGTCAATACAGAAGCCCGGGTAGTCGGAACCGACTTTCAGGATGTAAAAGAAGGAGAAGTGGGAGAACTCATCCTCCGCGGGGAAACACTGATGAAAGGGTATTGGAATAATCCCACTGCCACCGCCGCCACAATGAGAGACGGTTGGTTGATGACCGGCGACCTTGCCACGATTGATCATGAGGGAAGAGTCATTATTATTGACCGAAAAAAAGACATGATCATCACAGGCGGAATGAACGTGTATTCGGTAGAAGTAGAATATGCCATCATCACCCATCCCAGCGTGATGGACTGTGCAGTGATTGGCGTGCCACATGCTGATTATGGAGAAACCGTCACCGCCATCGTCACCCTAAAACCTGGTGCAGAGTTGGACCTAGAAGCGCTTCGGGCCTATTGTCGTCCACTCATCGCCGATTATAAAATCCCACGGCGCTTGATTCTGTCGACAATCCCACGGAACGCATCCGGCAAAGTATTGAAATACAAATTGCGGGAGGAATATAGTTCAGCGCAGTAATATCGCGCCGTATACAAACGCGCCCAAGATGACAAAGGCGGGGTGAACGCGAAATTTTTTTAATGCAATAAAGGATAATACCGCGATGATGACAAAATGCACGATACCAATAGATTGAAAGCCTTCGACGCCAACATTCCAGGTGAGGATGATCATCAGCACCGCTATCACAGGCTGGATCATCATGACCATGCCTTTGACGGCGTCTGTTTGCTTATAGTGATGTAACCATTGAAGCAAAATGATCACCGCCACTGCAGAAGGCAGTACGGTTGCCGTTAATCCAACGATCGCCCCCCACCAACCTGATGCGGTATAACCAACATAGACAGCGATTTTCGTTGCGATTGGACCAGGCAATGCATTGGCAAGCGCCAAGTCGTGAAAAAAAGCGCCTCCACTCATTAAGTGATAGACATTCACCACTTGGTTTTGTATCAAGGGAATTGTCGAGGGGCCACCGCCATAGCCCAGTATATTGGCAATAAATAATGCCATAAATACATGAAGAACAATCACTGGCCACGCTCCCCTCTGGCTTTTGTCCACCACTTGACAAAACGAAGGTGAAAGGCCCCATAAATCAAAAATAAAATGACCACGAGTCCTGCATTAAATTTCAGCGCGAACAAGAGTCCAAACGCAATCAATCCAAACACACTAGCCTGAACCTTGCCAAGCCCACTCGTACTCTTTTTGAGAAAATCATAGGCTAATAGCCCCAACATGACGAACACCACAGGAAAAACCGCATTAATCATCCCTTTGATCCAGCGGATATCCTGAAGTGACGAAAGGATAGCGATCAGTAGCACCATAGAGAGCGCTGATGGAAGGATGTTGGCTACAATTGCTACTACTGCACCTAACACGCCTTTTTGCCGATAACCCAAATACGCTGCCATCTTCGTGGCGATTGGCCCCGGCAGTGCATTGGCAAAAGCCAGTATCTCAGAAAATTCCTCATCATTGACCCAATGATATTTTGTCACTGATTCATAGCGAAATAGAGGAATGGAAGAAGGCCCACCACCATAACCGAGAATCCCCACGCGAAGCATGGCCAGAATTATGGATTGGTAGGTTTGGGATTTGTCCATGAAAGCACCTAAATCTTTATTTGGGTTCTGTGTGTTTTTTTAAGGTAGCCAATATTTGTTCTGCCTGAAATGGTTTTACGATAAAATCTTTCACGCCAGCTTTCATCGCATCCACCACCATCGCTTGCTGACCCATGGCAGAAACCATGATGATTTTTGCCTCTGGATCCATTGCCATGATTTCTTTCACTGCGTGAATCCCATCCATGTCTGGCATGGTAATGTCCATGGTAACTACCTGCGGCTTCAGTTCCTTGAATTTTTCGATGGCTTCCACACCGTCTTTTGCTTCTGCCACCACCTCATAACCGCCTTTTTCCAAAATCCCTTTTAAAAGCATCCGCATAAACGCAGCATCATCTGCAATCATAACCCGAGTACCCAACTGATAACCTCCTGAAAATATGCCTTTATCGTGATCACTCTATATAATCAGTATACCTTGTTATCAAAATTTCGCCATTGTTATTGTATGCCTTCTTCAGATATAGTGAGAAAGTGCCAACAAAAACTGACAGGAGTGGATACTGTGAAAAAAGGAATAATCGCCATCCTTCTCCTATTCTTTTTAGGGGGCGTCTTTTTATTCCAATGGCAACATTCTTCAAAAGTAACCGAAGCAAATGCAAAAAACACTGTCTCCATCAGCAAAAAGACACCAAAACCAACTAGAAAATTAATTACAGGCATTCGAGTGATGGGCATTGGTGGATCGATTGCTGAAGGTCACGGCGCCCCAAACGACTATGGCTACCTACAAATGACTTTTCATCATTTTGGCGATCAATATTACAATAAGGCGATTTATGGTGCCAATGGCACGCAACTCGCCACGTTATACAAAGGTGATTATCAGTCATGGTTGAACCAAATTCACCCGCAGGCTGTGGCGATTTCCTGGGGACTATTGAATGATGTGGTTCCTAACACTCCCTATTCCAAGTTCAACGGCTATATCAAAACGGAAATCAATCAGGCACTTGCCAAAAATGCGATCGTTTTGATCATTACGCCACCTGTCACAGAATTTTCGTATGGGCCTTATGGAAAACAGGAAACCGT
>JAJZAS010000055.1 GCA_021799325.1 Bacillota bacterium
GGCGCTTGACGAAGCGATTTTGGAACACGTTGCACAAAATAAGTCACTGCCCACCATCCGTTTTTATGCATGGGAACGCCCCACCTTATCGCTTGGCTATTTTCAACGCTTAGACCGCGATGTGGATATGGACGGCGTCAAGAAGAAAGGATTTGATCTTGTCAGGAGAATGACTGGAGGCAGGGCGGTTCTCCATGATCAGGAATTGACCTATAGCGTGATTATTCCCGGTGAACACGAATGGGCGAAAGCGTCTGTGGTCGAGTCTTATCATTACCTTTCGTTTGCACTGCGCGATGGATTTCGTAACCTCGGCGTGGAGGCGGAAATCGTCTCGCTGGCTGACGAGGATCATCGTGAAACTCTCCCGGTGGCTGGTTCAGCAGCTTGCTTTGATTCGCCTTCGTGGTACGAACTGGTGGTCGGAGGGAAAAAAATCGCAGGCAGTGCACAGGTTAGGGCGCATGGAGGTCTCTTACAGCACGGCTCATTATTGCTCGACCTAGATGTTGACGACCTTTTTTCCGTATTAAAATTTCGCTCGACAGAACAAATGAGCAAGACAAAAGAAGATTTTTTGATGCGGGCGGTGAGCGTCAAGCAATTGACCGGTAAAGACATCACCTGGGATGAGGCGACCAAAGCGTTTGCCGATGGCTTTGAAAGTGGACTTGGCATTGAACTGGTCTCTCAACCGTTGCTGGAGGAAGAGCGGACGCTCGCAAAGGTGCTGGCAAAGGAGAAATACAGCACAGAGGAATGGACAAAAAGAAGGTAATCATAAATCGTCAAGTGAATCAATAGAGTGACATTAATGCCCCCTTTTGTGGCAGACAGGAGAGGGGGCATTTTTTATTTTTCGAAGCAAAAATTTAGTCATATTAGGTAAATCACATCATACACATGATAATGTCCCAGCGGGGACGATCACACAGTAGGTGTGTCGACGGGCGCTCGTGAGAAGGTTTTGCTGCGTGTGCGCTGTTTGCATAATGAAGGAGGGATTCGCGTGGACCAAATTAATCTTTTCCAGGATATTGCGGAGCGGACTGGCGGCGATATCTATCTGGGTGTCGTTGGCCCCGTAAGGACTGGAAAATCAACTTTTATTAAAAAATTCATGGAATTGATCGTATTACCCGGTATTCATGATGAAGCAGAACGGGCGAGAGCGATCGACGAATTGCCACAAAGCGCTGCTGGGCGCACGATTATGACGACAGAGCCAAAATTTGTGCCAAATGTGGCTTCCACAGTGACCGTAACGGAAGGTTTAACGATCGCAGTGCGTCTGGTGGATTGCGTAGGGTACACAGTGCTAGGCGCTAAAGGGTATGAGGATGAAAATGGTCCAAGGATGGTCACTACGCCGTGGTTTGACGATCCGATTCCTTTTCAGGATGCGGCTGAGATTGGGACAAGAAAAGTAATTTCCGATCACTCCACCATTGGGCTTGTGATCACCACGGATGGATCTGTGGCTGAAATTCCGCGTGCCAGTTATATTGAGGCGGAAGAACGAGTAGTGATGGAACTCAAGGAGTTAGGAAAGCCATTTGTGATGGTGGTCAATTCTGTACACCCTTATGATCCACAAACACAAACGCTGCGCGCAGAATTATCTGAGCGATACGATATCCCAGTGGTGGCGCTATCGTGCGCGACAATGGGGAGAGAAGACATTTATCTGGTCTTACGTGAAGCGTTGTATGAATTCCCGGTTCGCGAAGTCAATGTAAACTTGCCCGGATGGGTGATGGTACTTGATGCTGACCATTGGCTACGTAAAGAGTTTGAAGTTGCGGTTCGCGAAACCATCAAGGATATTAAGCGGCTTCGCGATGTGGACCGTGTGGTGGGCCACTTTAGCGAATTTGAATTTATTGCCCGTTCTGCACTTGCGGGAGTCAATATGGGACAAGGCACAGCAGAAATTGAACTGGAAGCCCCCGATGCGCTCTATGATCAGATTTTGACGGAAGTGGTGGGAGTCGAAATCCGGGGCAAAGACCACTTGCTCAAATTGATGAAAGACTTTACGACTGCCAAGAGAGAATACGACAAAGTGGCCGATGCGCTCCGCATGGTGAAGTTGACCGGATACGGAATTGCTCCGCCGGTGCTTGAGGAAATGTCGCTTAATGAGCCGGAACTGATCCGCCACGGATCGAGATTTGGCGTCAGGTTAAAGGCCACAGCACCATCCATCCACATGATACGGGTCGATGTAGAATCAGAATTTGCGCCAATTGTAGGTACGGAAAGACAGAGTGAGGAATTGGTCCGGTACTTGATGCAAGATTTTGAGGAAAACCCAACAAAAATCTGGGATTCAGATATCTTTGGTAAGTCGCTCTCTGCTATCGTACGAGAGGGCATCTCAGGTAAGTTATCGTTGATGCCGGAAAATGCGCAATATAAATTAAAAGAAACCCTTCAACGCATCATCAACGAAGGCAGTGGCGGACTGATTGCGATCATTCTCTAGCAGTAAAAACTACCTACACCCTCAACAGGGTGTATTTTTTTTGCGACCAATAGAAAAAGGCGTGTATAAACCTCTATGGGGTTGGATAAAAATGAAATTATCATTAGAAATAAAATCAGTTTGAGAGGAAGATTCAAAGTGAACAAGACTCAGTTAATTGCGAGAGTGGCCGAGCAGACTTCCATTACCAAAAAAGAAGCCACACAAATCGTCGATGCGACACTGTCAGTCATTCAATCTGCATTACAGTCGGGTGAAAATGTACATTTGACGGGATTCGGCAATTTTGAAGTGAGACTAAGGAACGCAAGACGCGGTAGGAACCCACTCACAGGTGAAGAGATTCAAATTGAGGCAGCAAAGATTCCAGCATTTCGTGCGGGAAAAACACTTCGTTCTGCCATTCAATAGTGAATAGCAGGAATTGACGACAGTAAAAGAGAAGTAACGATAGACAGACATGTGACAGGGAGGGGAAACATGATGGATCGTTACAATTTTGCTGCCGCAGTGGAGGAATACGCCACCTCGCATGGTGATCAAATCGCCGTTTACATGCATACACCTGGCGGGGATGCTAGTATTACCTACACAGAATTGACTAAAGAAGCGGCGAAGGTGCACACAGCGCTCGCCAAGCAAGGGTTGCAAGCTGGTGACCGGATTTTGGTGCTGCTCACCAGAGGGCTTTACTCTTATCAGGTCTATTTAGGGTTGAATCGAATGGGGGCTGTCACGTTACCTGCTTCTGAAATGTTGAGAGCCGGCGATATTGGTTATCGCGTAAGACACGCGCAGGTCAAGGCGGTCATTACGGCACCATACATAGCGGATGAAGTGGCTGCAGCGTTACAGGATTCTCCAGAAGTTCAACGTTATATTGTGGATGGGGATCACGAAGGGTTTGTTAATTTGCTTGATCTAATGAAAACGCTTGACGAAGCTTCCCTGCTACCTCCCGCCGATACGGATGCGAGTGACATGGCGTACATTTCCTACACATCTGGAACGACAGGTGGACCAAAAGGGGTGGTGCACGTCCATGGATGGCCGAGAGCCCACGTAGCCAATGCCGCAACCTATTGGTTCGATGTCAAGCAAGGCGAATGGGCATGGGCCACGGCAGGACCTGGTTGGGCAAAATGGGTATGGAGCCCGTTTACCTCGATCCTTGGCAAAGGCGGCACCGCTTTTGTGTATACCGGACGCTTTGAGCCGGAAGTATATCTAGAAATATTGGAAAAGTATCCAATTGGGCTTTTTTGTTCGACGCCCACAGAATATCGCCTGATGGCAAAATCGCCGAAAATCGAAAACTGGCAACCAAAAAGCCTGAGAAGTGCTGTCAGTGCAGGTGAACCGTTGAACCGTGAGGTCATTGATACTTTCTATCGGCGCTGTCATGTGATGGTTCGGGATGGATATGGCCAAACAGAGAACTCCTTGCTGGTATCCACTCAGGTGGGGATGGATGTGAAAAAAGGTTCCATGGGCAAACCATCACCTCATCATCAAGTAGCTATCATCGATGAGGATGGGAAACCATTGCCAGTAGGGAGCATTGGGGATATTGCAGTACACCGTTCTACACCAACCTTATTTAAAGAATACCTTTACGACGAAGAACGGACTGCCAAGGCATTCCGCGGGGAGTACTACGTGACGGGAGACTTGGGCCGTTTTGATGAAGATGGCTACATCTGGTTTGAAGGTCGGGCAGACGACATCATCATCAGCGCAGGCTACACCATAGGTCCTTTTGAAGTGGAAGACGCGCTGGTCCGTCACCCATCTGTTGCAGAGTGCGCAGCAGTAGCTAGTCCCGATCCGGAAAGAGGGCACATTGTCAAGGCGTTTGTGGTTCTGAAGCCCAATATCCAAGGTACACCGGAACTCGTCGAAGAACTACAAAATCACGTGAAAACCACAACCGCACCATACAAGTACCCACGCGAAATTGAATTTGTCAGCCAATTGCCCAAAACAACTAGCGGTAAAATCCGCAGGGTGGAATTGCGTGCAATGGAGCGGCAACGTAAGGCATTTCCCGCGAAATAAGAAAGAAAGTCAATCCTCGCTGGATTTCGACGATTTACGAGGGTATTGATGCGAATTCTGTAATTTCATCGCAAAACCTAAAGCTTGAAATCTGGCGAGGTAATTGGTATACTAAAACACGCCTTAAGAGCATCGGGATGTAGCGCAGCCTGGTAGCGCGCTACCTTGGGGAGGTAGAGGTCACGGGTTCGAATCCCGTCATTCCGACCAAACGAATCAGCCTGCTTTGCCGGGCTGATTTTTTTACTTATTCATATTGGAGAATGTTACGATGGGGAAAAATCCAAGGGAAGGTGGATGCGAAAATGGACACAGAGGACTATGTGGCAATTAAAGCAAAAGTAAGCGGTGTACAAGTCATTGGGCTGACACGCGGACAAGACACTAAATTTAATCACCTTGAGAAATTGGACAAGGGAGAAGTGATGCTTGCACAGTTCACCGAATATACATCGGCCATTAAAGTAAGGGGACCAGCGCTGATTTACACCAAACACGGTGTCATTGATACGGAAGAATAGAGGTTTATTCTAACGTGGCATTTCTGTGTTATAATGAACGCGCTGATTATTTATAACGGTCAACAGGAGGTGAGACAAGATGACCATCGAACGGGAAATTAACGGACTTGAAAAATTGCTTCACCTTCAGGAATTACAGCAATTCGTGGAAAAGAATATTGCCAATCAATATTTGCGTGACGAATTCATCTTACCTGTTTTATCGCGATTGCAATTATTTTTGGGGGCAATGGTCTTATCAAAATCTGAGTTGACACAGATGGTTCGGGAACGGTTGCTCGCAGCCATGATGATGATTTATCATGGCCTCTCGCTCCATGATGAGGTGACTGAGGACTCCATCCGCGAAGAGAAACGGCGTCAATTGACGGTGCTTGGTGGCGATTACCTCAGCAGCCTGTTTTATAAATTAATGGCAGAAACAGAACATATAGAAATGATTCGCATATTTTCACGTGCTATTGTGCACATTAATGAGGCTAAAGTCTCGCTTCACAAGGCATTATTTGATGGTACCTATAATGAGTTCAATTATCTGTCAGATGTGAGAGTAATCCATGGGGCTTTAATTCAGTCGCTCTGTGATATATTTATTCCGGGCGAACAAATGACTGCGTTTGTGAATGCGGCGGTGGAAGCCAGCGTCTACGAGCAGGAACTGAGCAAGCACAACGAAGTAAAAGGCAAGACTTTAGCCAATGCCATTTTGGGAAAAGTCATGTCAAACGAGGAAAGACGCCAGTTCAGTGCGCTTACGCCAACTAATTCTGCAGCAGAAAAACGCTATATGTCGCTTCATATCAAATATGGCACCTTATCTCATGTCGTTCAGGGCTTTCATGATGCCATTTCTCGACTGCGGGAAATTTCCATTGACCTTTTCGGGATGGAAGGTTGGGACATCATCGAACAACTGTTTCATCCACTGGAACTAGTGGGACATGAAGGGAGGCCATATGTGGAAAGGGGCTAGCTTCGTGGAAGAATTTAGCGCATCTGCAAAGTCTGAATTTGTCCATCAGGTTTTTTCGAACATTGCAGGTAAATACGACACGATGAATTCTGTTCTCAGCTTCTACCAGCACAAGGTGTGGCGGGACTTTGCCATGGAAAAAATGGCGGTTAGTCGTGGAGCAAGTTGCCTCGATGTTGCTACGGGAACAGGGGATTGGGCCATTGCCTTGGCTGATGAAGTCGGTGAAAAAGGGTATGTCGTTGGTTTGGATTTTTGTGAGGACATGCTTGAAGTGGCTAGGCCAAAAGTGGAACAAGCCGGTATCGATGACTATACAAAGTTGATCCACGGCAATGCGATGGATTTGCCGTTTAAGGATGGAACATTTGACTACACGACAATAGGTTTTGCGCTTCGTAATGTTCCGGATGTCTTACAAGTGGTGAAGGAAATGACCCGCGTGACCAAGCCTGGCGGTATGGTGGTGTCACTGGAACTTTCCAAGCCCGCATGGAAGCCATTCCGACAATTATATTATTTCTACTTCTATAAAATTCTTCCTAAAATTGGAAAATTAGTTGTGGGAGATCCGGAAGCCTATGAATGGTTGCCCCGGTCGCTGATTACTTTTCCGGACCGTTTCCAATTGGCAGAGATATTTCGTGAGGCCGGTTTGGAACGTGTCAAGCATTATGCATTAACGGGTGGGATCAGCGCATTGCACATTGGTTACAAGCCAATGAACTAAGCTGGTGAACATTCGTAGAAGATTGTATTTGTCTCAAAAGGTGTGAAAATTTTTCGTGAATGTAAGTGATCTTTATCCGAATTTGGAAAGTGACTTGGCGAATGTGGAAACACAACTTCATCGTCAGCTTAGATCCATCGAGCCAATTCTAGAAGAAACGGCTTTGCATTTATTACAAGCTGGTGGCAAGCGATTGCGACCAGTTTTTGTCTTGTTATCCGGAACCTTCGGAAATTATGATAGAGACAAATTAATACAGGCGGCTGTGGCGCTAGAACTTATCCATATGGCTACGCTGGTTCATGATGATGTCGTGGATAATGCGGACACCAGACGCGGTCGCCCAACTGTAAAAGCGAATTACGGCAATCGGTTGGCTATGTATACTGGAGACTTTATTTTTGCCCAAGCTTTGTCGGTGTTATCGGAAATCCCCAATGTAGACATGCACAAAAAACTCTCTAGGGCTATCGAAAGAATGAGCGTAGGTGAAATTGAACAAATTCATGATCTTTTCAATTTTCATCAAAGTATGCGTAAATATCTGGTGCGGATTCGCAGAAAAACTGCGCTTTTAATTGAGATGTCGTGCATGTTGGGAGGGGTAGTATCCGGGGCAATCCCTTCCTATGTGAATGCGTTAAGACGTTTTGGTTATCATGCGGGTATGGCATTTCAAATCACGGATGACATACTTGATTTTACGGCTATGGAAGAGAAATTGGGCAAGCCTGTGGGAAGCGATTTGAGGCAAGGTAACATTACGGCACCAACGCTTTTTGCCCTTTCTGATAAGCAATTTGGCAAAGAACTTCGTGAGTTGCTTGTAGTCAATGGAACGGGTGACGATTGGATGGTTCCTGACAAAACGGAACGAGCGTTGGCACTAATCAGGTCAAGTAAAGGGCTGTTTTGTGCCCAAGAGATGGCTGACCGCTATTTACAGAAGGCCAATGATGCATTATTGTTGTTGCCGGCTACCGAGGAGAGGAATACGCTCTTGGCGATGTCCCGATTCATTAGCAATCGTGATCATTGAAACACTGTGCTTGTCTTGTTACAATGTTAGCCGGGCAAAAATTTTTATTACATATTCGGAAAGAGGTTGTTCAGATGGAAAGAACCTTTGTAATGGTCAAGCCAGATGGTGTACAGCGAGGGTTGGTCGGGGAGATCATTCGCCGTTTTGAGTTAAAAGGATTGAAATTAGTCGGCGGTAAACTGATGAGCGTCAGCACCGAACTCGCGCAGAAACATTATGCAGAGCATAAAGAAAAGCCGTTTTTTGGTGAACTCGTTTCTTTTATCACTTCGTCACCTGTATTTGCGTTTGTGCTGGAAGGCGATAACGCAATCTTCATTGCAAGAAGCATGATGGGCAAAACCAACCCTGTCGATGCGCAACCTGGGACGATTCGCGGAGACTTTGGCATCAGCATGGGGATGAACCTGATCCATGGCAGCGATTCACCTGAAAGTGCAGCTAGGGAGATCTCACTTTGGTTCAGCGATAATGAATTGTTGTCGTATGAAAAAACTATTGCAAAATGGATCTAATTAATATCTAATAAAATGGGGCGCGGAGTTTATCAACATGTGAAAGGCTTCGTGCCCTAAAATTCCTTTATAATCATTACTAATAGGTGAAAAATGGCTCAAGACTATGATTGGTTTATAGAAAATTTTCGTAGAGTAACAGGCATTGATCTGGAAAAGTA
>JAJZAS010000056.1 GCA_021799325.1 Bacillota bacterium
TCCGATACCCGCGCGGGGCTGGTGCTGACCAGGAAGGGGCGAGAGTGTCGTCAACTTGATCGCCACTTGTCTTTTTTGCTTGCCTCTCAAAACCGTAAGCGTCACCTTTTGCCCAGGCTTGTCTTTTGTGAGCGCCGTGATCAACTGCTGCGGATAAAGAATGGCCTGGTGATTGATGCCGGTAATCACATCTCCCGCATGTAACAAGTTTTGCGCCGGCGAATGGGGCTCCACATATACCACGTATACCCCCGTCGCCTTTACGCTAACTGGCAGGTGCAAGTAATGAAGCGCTGCATATTCCGCGTTCTGGTGAGAGCTTTTCATCATGTACGCCTCAATGGCATTGTATTCCGGATCAGGCAAACCAGCGCTCACTTGGCTGACTGGCAAGATCTGATGATGAGGAATGGTCAGTCCATACAAAAATTCGTAGATGTTTTGCGTGTAGACCACATAAACGGAGGTCAGCATAAATTCGCCTTTCTCTGTCTTGTGTCCACCGTGCACCGTAATGATAGGTTCAAGCGGCTTGGCAAGTCCCGGAGAAAAAAAATAAAACGGCATCGGAATAAAGGCGATTATGACTAGCACCACAACTCCTATAATGATTCCTAGCCACGCATACCATAGGTTGGAATGCTTACGGGTACCTTTTTGCGTTTTTTTCATTGACTGTGCAATCCCCTCCATTCGTCAAGCAATGAAAGCAGTTGCGGCAGAGCGCCTTGCATCGCCGTGCGTCCTACTTCAATGGCTTTTTCTGCGCTGTTAAATGCAATCGAACTCATCAGATCAAGCGCTGGTCGAACCACAAAGTCAGCATCGAGCACCCTGTAGCGAAATACTTCCCGTTCCATGATGTCAATGGACTGCACAATGACATCCACCACATTTTTGACTGGGGGAAGTTTATCAAATAAGCCTACATCCACCGCGATCACAAATTCTGCTCCCAGTTCGCGCGCAGCCTGGATGGGGACGCGGTCAATCACGCCTCCATCGACGAGCATTTTTCCGTGATAATGATAGGGAGTAAACACACCGGGTATCGCCACGCTGGCCCTCACCGCTTCATGAATTGGCCCTTCGGTAAAGGTGACGCGTTCTCCTGTCTCCAAGTCTGTCGCAATAATGGAGAGCGGGATGACCGTTTGGTCAAAATTCAACTCTTTGGTCAACAGTTTGATCAATCGGTGAAACCGTTCCCCGGCAATCACGCCCATTCGTGGTAGCGTGACATCAATCCATTGCGTAACTGGAAGGTGGCAAGCCAGTTGCTCTATTCTTTTGACAGGCGCGCCCGTTGCATAGATGGCCCCAATCAGACTCCCCATGCTCGACCCTGAAATCACCTGAATCGGAACCTTTGCCTCTTCTAATACTTGCAGTACGCCAATGTGGGCAAATCCCCTAGCACCGCCACTGCCTAACGCCAGTCCGATGCGTGGTGTTTCTGGCACATGAAAACCTCCCATTTACACGCGAGGATCTACTATCATTTTCAACATTAATTCTGTGGATCATCCGCGTATTTCTCGAGCAAAGCTGCATGGACCTCGGCAGGCACAAAATGGGAGACATCGCCCCCATGCCTGGCAATCTCTTTGATAATACTGGAACTGAGATAGGAGTATTCGTGATGTGTGGGAATAAATATCGTTTCCGCTTCGTGATCCAGTTCACGGTTCATCGAAGCCAGTTGCAACTCGCTTTCAAAATCACTCACGGCACGCAGCCCTCTGATGATAAAACCGGCCTTTTTTTCCTTCAAATAATGGACAAGCAGTCCTGGAAAGTGATCGATGGTGATGTTAGGAAGATGACTTGTCGCCTGGGTGATAAATCCCATTCGTTCTTCCACTGTAAAAAGTGGTTCCTTGCGCAAATTAACGAGCACAGCGACGATCACTTGGTCAAAAATCCTCGCCCCACGCTCCACAATATCCAGATGTCCTTTGGTGATGGGGTCAAAACTCCCCCCATACACGGCGATACGCGGTTCATTCACTTGCGTGCTTCCCCCTCTCCTTCATGATGTCCTGTCATTTGATAGATGCAAACACGCGTCACTCCATAATCCTGACATTTGACAAGTACCAGCGAAGGAACTGCTGGAGAGACGGTGTTGCGTTCCATTTCCGCCACCACAATCGCCTCGTCTCGCAACAATCTTCGTTCCACAAGCATTGCCATGGCGGAGGGCAATAATCCGAGCGCATAGGGAGGATCAAGAAAAACCAGATCAAACACATATGCGCCTGCCAATTGTTTAATGGCCTTTTCGTAGTGGAAAGGGAGAATTTTAACGTTTGCAAAAGCGTTCAAGCGATCCACATTGCGTTTGATGGTGTCGCCACTTTTTCTATCGACCAGCACGGCATAATCCATTCCGCGGCTGAGCGCCTCCAGACCGAGTGCACCTGAGCCAGCAAAGAGGTCCAGACAAACACCGCCCTCAAAATAGGGCCCAATCATTGAAAAAAGCGCCTCTTTGACGCGGTCTCCTGTTGGTCTTGTCTCCCTGCCTGGCGGCGTATAAAGTGGGGTTCCTTTCCATTTTCCTGAAATAATCCTCACGGTTTGCACCTCTAAATGGTACTGTATCACACATTCTGGTGCAAAAGGTATAAAAACAACCTCTGATGTCGAGACTTTGGATAGCGACGAAGATCGTCGCGAAGGCAACCAAAGAGAGAGCGACACTCTCTCTTCCGGTTTCTCCTCTCCCAGTAGCCAAGTACGATCATTACATAATCGTACAAGGCAACCCCCTTCGCGTACCCGGGCGAAGGGGGTTATTTTTGTGTGCCAAGTGAGGCATTCGCGCTCATTTTTTCACCTTTTTGCACCGTCAGTGTGACCATTCCGGGCGGAAACAAGAGAATCACCGTACTCCCCATCTCAAACCAGCCAAATTCTTCCCCACGATTGAAAAAATCACACTCATGCCATTTGATCCCACCGACAATAGCAGCGCCAACCGGCACCATGGCGTATTCACCTTTGGGAGTTTGCAGAAAGGCCACCACACGTTCATTTTTTGTATAGAGACCGTGAATGGCATTAACCCCCCGGGAATTGACCGGATAATAACTGCCGGTCACGCGAAATATGCGGCGCACCTTTGCGGTAAGCGGGATGTGAATGCGATGGTAATCTTTAGGGCTGAGGTACAGCGTGACAAAATCACCACCGTCAAACATTGTCGCGCGTTCTGTGAGCAAGTCTTCGAGCGAATACCAGACCCCTTTTACCTGCAGCGCCTTCCCATCTGTAATTTTACCCACTTCCTGCACCATGCCGTCGACAGGAGAGAGCACGAGGTCTTGCTCAACTGGCGCCGGTCTCTCCCCCACTTTTAATCGGCGGGAAAAAAATTCGACCAACGACCCGTAGTCTTGCCAAGGTTTTTCTGCATTACGGGGGTCAATCCCGTAATGACGTATGTATAGCGGGACGAACCAGCGACTGATTCCGCTTCTAGCGATTGCTCCCACTAAGCGGGTCAACATGACCTTAGGTAGCAATTGCAATGACCACTTGTCCATTACTGCTCTACGCGTCCGCATGCCAATCATCCAGTTGCGTCACCACCTGCCTTAAGGGCGCATACTCTGGCAACAGCCAAAAATCCTCAGCATTTAGCCATTCCTGCACCACTTGGCGAGCGGTTTGCATGGCTCTCATGTCGCGTATCACATCCCCCACCTGAAATACAGGAATGCCACTCTGACGCTCGCCAAAGGCTTCACCCGGCCCGCGCAAGCGCAAATCCTGTTCAGCCAGATAAAATCCATCGTCACTTTGTAAAAAAGCGGCTAACCTTGCCCTGCCGTATTCTGTTTCGGGTTTGGCAATGACCACACAGTACGCCTGATCCTGGGAGCGCCCCACGCGACCGCGCAACTGATGAAGAGTGGCAAGGCCGAAGCGATCTCCGCCATAGATCAGGATGACGTTGGCGTTTGGCACATTGACACCCACCTCGATGATGGTGGTCGCGACAAGCACCTTCACATCGCCCCGCGCAAAGTCATCCATGATGCGCATCCGTTCTGGTTCAGGCATATTGCCATGCACCAGACCAAGCGAAAAGCCTGCCCACTCTTCTTCCAACCTGGTAAACAGCGTCTTCGCACTAAAATCGAAATCCTCGTTCTGCTCTGGAGGATCGATTCGAGGGGCGATCACAAACGCCTGCTTTCCTCGGGCCAGTTCATGACGCACAAAGCGAATTGCTTTTGCCTCTTCACCGGGATCAAGCAGGTTGGTTTTAACCGGAATACGGCCAGGTGGCAACTCATGCAACGCAGAAACCTCCACATCGCCATAAATCGTCAGCGCGTAGGTCCTCGGAATGGGCGTTGCCGTCATTTGTAAGACATCAGTGGCCTCCCCCTTTTGCCTTAAGAGTTTTCGCGCCATGACGCCAAATCGGTGCTGCTCGTCAATCACGATCAACCGCAAATGGGGAATGGCGAGGTCTTCGCGCGTCAATACTTGCGTACCAATGATGACATCCATATTTCCTCTGCTGATTTCAGAAAAAAGCTGCGATCTTTCCTGCGCCGTCAGTAATCCGCTGATAAAACCCACCCGTATCCCGAACGGCTCCAGCCATTTTTTCGCTGATTCCGCATGTTGCCATGCCAGTACACTCGTTGGCACCATCATCGCCGTTTGATAGCCCATTTTCGTTAGCGCAGCAGCCGCAGCAAAGACCACTAGGGTTTTCCCCGCTCCCACTTCACCATGAAGCAGCCTATGCATCGGCAGTTCACTGGCGATATCAGCCAACATGTCACTTAGCGCCGACCTTTGTCCTCTAGTCAGTGAAAAGGGGAGCGTGTTAAGGAATGCCTCCGCGTGCGCTGTTAATTGGTCAAAAGATAATGGCGGTTGCCTGAATTTTTCCCTATATTTTCGAAAACTCTGGACTTCGAGTTGAAAGCGCAAAAATTCTTCAAACACCAGTCGCCGTCTTGCCTGCCTCAGCGCTTCTCGGTCATCCGGAAAATGCATGTCGTGAACGGCTTTTTGCAGTGTGACAAGACGAAACCTGTCGCGAAGTGAGCTAGGAATGTCTTCTCCTAGTTCAGATAAAAAAAGGTGCACGCCCTCCTGTATGATTTTCCGAAGCAACAACTGACCAAAGTAAGCATTGGCACGGTATACGGGAATGATCGTTGGCGAAGTCAACTCTTTTTTGATCATCTCATAGCGCGACACGAGAATCGTCTGACTCTTCTCATCGTATTTGCCTTTTAGTCGAAGTTGCACCCCTTTTTGCAGTTGATGACGTAAATAAGGCTGATTAAAAAAAAGCGCCTTCGCGCGCGCTTCCCCGCTTTTTACCCAGGTGCTGACGGTGCTCTTGCGACCGCGCATCCGCACCGTCACCTCTCCGTCTACGACAAAAACGGCATCCACCTCTGGTGTGCCGTCATGATTCCACTTATCAATCGTAGTTTCGTAGCGAAACGGAAAGTAAAAAAGCAAGTCAAAAACATCGTGAATTCCCATTTCGGCAAGTCGCGCCGCACGTTCCGGTCCAACGCCAGGAATTAGGTGAATGCTTTTGGCTTGTAGTTCACTTCGCCAATCAGTCACCGCTCTCCCCCGCATTCCTCCCTGTAAATCATTACTCGATAATAGCGGCAGGAGGCTCTGAAAGTTTAATTCCCTGCACATTGATGTTGACCTGATCGGCAACAAGGCCAAGTGATTCCTGTAACGCATTGTTTACGTTTTCCCTTAAATTTTCAGCCACTCCAGGGATTCTCGTTCCAAAATTAACGATTACATAAAGCGTGATCTCGAGTTGATCGCCTACAGAACGGATTTCCACGCCGCGCGCAGGGTCCCCTCTGCCGAGCAAGCCGGTCAAACTGTCCCTGACGTTCCTTCTTGGTGCCATATCGGCCAGCCCGTATGTATGCATCGCTGCGATGCCAACAGCGGAAGCGATCACTTCCTCGGTGATGGTGATTTTCCCATATTCGGTATGGATGACAGTAGGCATATGGCTCACTCCTTGGCGTTCATTCAGTTTGTTTTAGTGTACTACAGAAGGCGTCAGGAAAAAAGCAAACAACGAAATCATCAAAAAAATTGCGAATTAAAATTGATTGTGCTATGATAGACGGGTTAATTGGACGAAAAAGGGGGTTGTGACATGGCAAGACGTTGTGAAGTATGCGGAAAAGGCCCCAGCGTCGGAAATGCGGTCAGCCACTCGCACATCCTGACAAAGCGCAGATGGTTACCAAATCTCCATGAAGTTCGCGTTAATGTGAACGGTTCTGTCAAACGCATGCGCGTATGCAGCCGTTGCTTAAAGAGCGGTAAAGTGGTAAGGGCCATCTAACTCATCGTTACAAAAAAAGCACCGCATCGGGTGCTTTTTCTATTTTTACCTTTCAACCTCGGCCACGGGCGCCAAGCAGCGCCTTGATAATTCCTCCGAGAAATCGCGGTAATTTGATAGTATAAAAGCGCACGATTCTCCCCCCCGCCAGCTTGGATCCTGAATCCGCCCAAACACTTCTTCACTATATGAGCCGGTACGCCTCAATGTGCCTGAATACCTCGGAGTGATTGAATCCCTTCCTCCAGAGAATGGGCGCGAAACACATAAGAACCTGCGACAAGTACATTGGCTCCTGCTTGTACACAGAGCCCTGCAGTCTCGGGAATGATCCCGCCATCCACTTCAAGCCACACATTCCGGTCCCCGTAGCTATTCAGTTTTTCCCTGATAGTATGTATCTTATGGAGCGTGGAGGGAATAAATGCTTGTCCGCCAAATCCCGGATTTACGGTCATGACAAGGACGAGATCGAGTACATCGTGCACATAATCAATCATGTCGGCAGGCGTTGCGGGATTCAGTGCCAAACCCGCTTTGGCGCCTAGGTCTTTGATCTGTTTGAGCAAGCGCTGCAAATGATAAGTGGATTCTGCGTGCACGGTGACAATATCGGCGCCCGCTTTAACATAATCGGCAATCGATAATTCCGGTTTTTCAATCATCAGGTGAACATCGAACGGAAGTGTGGTAAAGGGTCGGAGCGCAGCAATTACCGCGGGCCCTATGGTCAAATTGGGCACAAAATGACCATCCATCACATCGATGTGAATCAGATCTGCACCTGCACGTGTCAAATCTTCAATGGTCTTTCCAAGTGCCGCAAAATCACCGGACAAAATAGATGGTGCAATCATCGTATTCATGTATAACGCCTCGCTTTCCACTGCTTGACTTCTGCCAAAAGCTGCAGGTAACTCTCATAGCGGCTCGTTGCCAATACGCCATTGTCATAGGATTCACGCACTTTACAGCCCTGCTCGCTTTCATGCATGCACCCGCGAAATTCGCATTGTTCCGCCAACTCCGCAATGTCACGAAACCACTTTTGCACATCCACTGGCTCTACATCCGCAAACGAAAATTGTGAGAATCCAGGTGTATCGACGAGAAACCCATCATCTAGAAAAAAGAGCTCCGCATGTCTCGTGGTATGCCGACCACGAGAACTCCGCTTACTAATCTCCCCTGTCTCCACCTCTGCATCTGGAATGAGGCGCCGTAACAAACTAGATTTGCCAACTCCTGACATTCCTGCAAAGGCGGAAGTTTTACCGGACAACCTAGCACGTAATGCTTCCAACCCATAGTCTGTTGGAACACTGGTTGGGAGTACCGGATACATGGGCGCATAGACAGGCAATAGGGATTCGAATACGTCATCGGCACCGTTCAAATCGTATTTCGTGAATACCATGACCAAAGATAGCCGTTGCCGCTCGATCATAGCAATCATTTTGTCCAATTGAAAAAAAGTAATTGGCGGTTCCAACAGGGAGAATACCAAGATCACCTGATCGATGTTGGCAAGAGGAGGTCGAATCAACTCGCTGGAGCGTTCCTCCAGTTCTTCAATAATGCCTTCGCTTTGTCCCACCTCACTGATGATCACATAATCGCCTACCAGTGGGTTGAGTCCCTTTAATTTGAATACGCCTCTTGCACGACACTGCCTGATGGGTTCTCCTTTCGCGTACACATAGTAAAATCCAGAGACGGCTTTTACGATTCGACCCCGTTGCACATCGACAACTCCCTGATCCAAAATTTAATGATGACCCCTTCCTTTTCCACTGCTGTTACCTGGTCCAAAATTAGAAGTATTCACCCCAGGAGGCGCTGGCGGAGTGGTTCCCGTTACGGTACTGGTAGATCCCGGGCCAGTGGTTCCAGTACCTGTCGTACCTGTGGTACCTGGACCTGTCGTTCCGGTGCCCGCACCCGATGACCCTGTGCCTGTGATACCTGTTGAAGTTCCCGTGGTGCCAGTTCCTGTCGTGCTAGAGCCAGTCCCCGTAGTACCCGTTCCAGTGGTACCTGTGCTGCCGAGATCGG
>JAJZAS010000057.1 GCA_021799325.1 Bacillota bacterium
ATGACGCGCCACTCGTCAATTGTTTTGCTCCACTCGCCAAAGTTCCTAGGGATTGGTTAATTTGCTGGTTCCCTTTCAATAGAGAAGGATACGAACTGGACAACGCTGCCGCACCGGCAGCCAGTTGCTTACCTGCAGCGGAACTCTGCGCAGAACCTTTAGCCAATCCTTGGGCAAGCGCCATCATTTGCTGCCAGGAAGGATTCGTCGCATCACTTGGATGAGTGGCAGCCCATTTCGACATAGCATTGGCCAATTCCTGCATAGTATTTGCCAATTGGGCTTGTGATGACACGTAAGAAGACAGTCCTTGACTCAGCGTTCCCGTCGAGTTAGACACCTTCACCAGCCCCTGCTGAAGCTTTCCGTTTCCGCTTTGCACTTGAGTGAGGGCATTGCCAAACTTGCTGAGGGATTGTGATAATTGTGTAGACCCTGTTTGAATTTGCCCTATCCCTTTGACGAGCGATGTGCTGTTCGAAGTGAGTGTTCCCACCCCATTTTGCAATTGTTGCAGCCCTTTAGTTTCTTGATTCGCACCATTTGCCAACTGAGTAATTCCCGAAGTGCTGTTCGCGGTAGAAGTCCCGCTCGTTGAAAGGCCATTTCCTAATTGCTTTACCCCTTTATTTACTTGCGCTAGACCATTTGCCGCCTGCTTGTTTTGCTCTGCCAATTGAAAGGAAGTGATGACAGTCCCCGTTGGGCGGGTGGCGCTTTCCACCTTATTCACCACAGGTAGAGCCGCCACGGCTTTCGAAATGTTCTCGATCGTCGCCATTCCCGAAGGAGTACGCAAATTTTGGGACGTGTTCAGCACAATATTCATCGGCAGCACTTGGCCGGGACCAAACGCATTGGAGACCACCCGGAACCCAATCGTCGAGGACGCCTGGGGTGTATCAATCATCGGATCAAAGGTACGCGCATTGGTAAAAAGAAGCCCAATCGGCACGAGCACAATCACCAGCACCAACGCAGTTATCCATGGATGTCGCGTAGAAATATTCGAGGTCCATCCCCAGAAGCGGGATGGTCGATGTCCGCCTCCTGCGACAGGCTTGCGAGGAAAATAAATATGGCGCCCCAATACGCTCATCAACGCTGGTAGGAAAGTCAGACACATAATGAGCGTGATAAAAATACCAATCGATACTCCAACCGCTGACCGATAAAGCCCAAACTTGGCAAAATACAATGCGGCAAAAGAAGCGATCACTGTTAAGCTACTATATATCACCGTTTTTCCGATAGCATGCATTGTTGCGGAAAGTGCCGCGACATCATCATTATGCTCCTTGGTGAGTTCCTCTCGATAGCGATTGAGAATAATGATGGAATAGTCGGTGCCGGCACCAAAAATCGTCGCAATGAGGAATGTTTGCGTAAATGTCGACACAGGAAGTCCTCGTTGTGCAAAAAACGCCACCACCGATGATGCAATCAAAAAAGAGAGTCCAATTGAAATCAACGTGGCGAAGGGAGCAATGATGGAGCGAAAAACAATCAGAAGTATAATCAACACTAATACGATGGTGACGACTTCCGTCTTTTTTGCACCACTTTGTGAAATGGTGATGTCATCCTGTTGAATAGGCGCATCCCCTGTAAGATAAACGTTCGAACCCTTGGGGGGATTATCAAACAAGCTACGCAAATTACTGATCGAATTCGCCGTATTGGGATTTCCAATGGCAGTATTCAGTCCAATGAGCGCAATTTCCGTCGTATGATCAGAACTAAAAAAAGCGTTTGACGAAGATGATTTCGTATTGTAATCAGCTTGCACATATTTTACATAGTAATTTTTTTTGTGGTTGTCAATGGATTGTAATTCACTTTGAAAATATCGCTTATCAGTTGCAGTCAATCCCGTCGAACGATGAATCGCCACCAATGCCGAGCTTTGAGCAGAATGCGACGTGTCAATAGTATTTAACAAGTTTTTGGCAACGGTAACACTAGAATTATTCGGTATAAAGTTAGGATTCTGTTGGGCAACTACGGTACCCAACTTAGGAAGAGTCGTTACACAAAGAACAGTGATCAATACCCACAGCACCAAGATCAACCAGCGCAATTTATGGATCCATTTTGCGTATGTATAAAACAAAGTCAGCGTCCCCTTTCCTCAGAAACAGCATCCATCAACACAGCATTAATTCCTCCTATAATAAAATCATCCAAAACGCGAACCACCTCATCAAAGCCTGAAGGCATCTCATCGAATTCAGAAAACGTTACTTCACCTGGTTCCAATAGGTTCATCCACCACAAGCCAGTATTGGTGAGTGTCGCAATAATGGCGCTGGCTAGCAGGGCATCAGTTCTATTTTGAAAAGAAACACCTCTCCTCTTTGCTACTATGGGGATCATCCCCTCAATTCTTTTCGCGAAGCGTTTCCGCCATTCACGTATTACACCCCATGCCAGCTCTGACGATCCGAACATCATGGCAAATAGTTCACGATTCGCCCATGCAAACCGATAAAAAGAACGAATAAATGGTGCCATACTGAATTCCTCTTGACCTTCGAACTGAATTCTGGCCCCCATAAATTCCCTCTCTAATTGCTGGAAGCCATCGTTGATGATCTCCTTAAAAAGGGTCTCCTTGCTATCAAAATGCAGATAAAAAGTCCCCACCCCTACATCCGCAAGCTTGGCGATGTCGGGTATGGAGGCACGGGCAAAACCCTTTTCGTAGAATTCCTTTCTGCCCGCCTGTAGTAGATTATCCCTTGCCACCTGCTTTTTTCTCTCTCGCCGTGACAATGAATCGTTTAATTCATTCTTTGCATCGACTGTATCCAAAATAATCCCCTTCTTCAGTTTCTGAATATCATTTCAACATTGAAATGATATTCTGTCAAGCTAGCTAGCATAAATATGACAAAAAATATTCATAATTTATTCTTTATATAATCGATTGTATAATGGGAAACGTAATGGGTCTTGAATGGGACGAGGATGGAGGACGGTACTGATGTCAGTCTATGAATATCATGTCCATAACGCTGAAGGTAATGAAGTCTCCCTCATGGATTATCAAGATCAGGTGTTACTGATTGTGAACACCGCCAGCAAGTGCGGATTTACTCCGCAATACAGGGGCCTCGAAGAACTGTATGAGCGATTTAAGGATCGTGGGTTTTCGGTGCTCGGCTTTCCCTGCAACCAGTTTGGCGAACAGGAACCCGGCAGCAACGAGGAAATTCAAAATTTTTGTCAGTTAAACTACAGCGTCAAATTCCCCGTTTTTGCTAAAATAGATGTCAACGGCCCAACGGCGCATCCACTATATAAGTATTTGACGAAAAACGCGCCAGGCATCCTGCACACGGAACCGATCAAATGGAATTTCACCAAGTTCCTGGTTTCCAGGGATGGCCGCGTCCTCAAGCGTTTTGCCCCCGCTACTACGCCAGAGGCGATCGCAAATGAAATTGAACAGGTGTTGATTAACGACAGATAAAACTCAAAAAGGAGTGTAATCCTTTATTTATAGGGATTGCACTCCTCTATCCTGAAGGACTTTTCTGGGGAGGATTTTTATTCAATGGCAACCGTTCGCCGAGTGGTTTTACATATGGAAAATAACCAACGTTTTGCGGTGATAGACAGCGATGAAGGGTATTATTTGTACATTTGGAGCTTTGAAGACGTACCGCTTAAAACAGTAGGACTCAAAGAGTACTTGGCATCTGCCGTGAAGGATTTCGCGCGCTTTAAGAAAAATGAGCTGTTTAACGCATTTCAGCCCATTTTGATGAGGGATCTGAATCTGGTGACAGGGATATAATTACATGGTGATTCGCTCTGGATGCGTGTACACATTGAATGACTCGCCCCTAACAAATCCGACCGTGGTAATATTCAGTTCATCTGCAATATCCAAGGCCAATTTTGTCGGTGCAGACTTTGCCAATACCATTCCTACGCCAATCTTCGATACTTTCAGCAATACTTCCGACGACAATCTGCCGCTGAAGATGATAAATTTTCCGCTAAGGTCTAGATGATGCTTTAACGCATACCCGTAAATTTTGTCGAGCGCATTATGCCTGCCGATATCCGAACGAGACAGGATAATCTCTCCTTGATCTGCCAAACTCGCGGTATGCACACCTCCTGTATGATGAAAAACATTGGAACTGTCTTCCATTGCGTTCATTGCCCGAAAGACATCATCAGGTTGAATTTGAAACGAGTCGGTTATTTCCTTGGCCGTGTGGGCATCGTTATAAAAATAGAAAGTCTGTCTGCTCTTTCCACAGCAAGACGCAATGTAGCGTTTGTTATAAAAATCCTGGTTGAAATTCACTTTCCCGGATGTTTTCACTCTAGCCATTCCACGCAAACTGTTCACATACAAATCTTCAATTTGATCGATGGAACGGATTACCCCTTCGGAGGCTAGAAATCCAGTGACCAGATCTTCCATGTGCTCCGGACTGCAAACCACCGTTGCCATTTCCTCATCGTTCACAAAAATAGTAAGGGCATACTCCGTCACCACTGTATCCGTTATTTCGCTGGTTCCCGCCCCCTGAACAAAGCGAAAAACCTGATGTTCTTTAACCAAATTCATCGCTTCTTCAGTAGCCATCGTTCATTCACCCTCCTTTAGGATTGCATTTTTCCGTAATTGGATATTTTCCCAGCAACCGCTTGTACTTCCTCTACCGATAATAATTCTGGTTCTCCAATAGCCACTGCACGGTAATAGAGTTCCGCCATTTCCTCGACGACTGCTGCACGCCGAAAAGCTTCGGGAAGGGAGGCGCCTGTGGCAATCACGCCATGCCTGCGCAATAGCACCGCATGGTACTTTTCTCCCAGTGTATCGACTGCTGAATCGGCTAACTCCTGTGTGCCATATAGTTCATAGCACGGGGTGATGGGGATTTGTTCCCCACCCAACATCGTGACCATGTAGTGGATCGCAGGTATCGACTTTCCCAAAACCGCGAGTGTGGTAGCGTACATCGAGTGGGTATGGACAACAGCACGCACATCCTTGCGTGCATGGTAAATCCCCAGATGCATGGAATACTCTGAAGAGGGGGCATTGCCTTCCATCCGCTCTCCATCCATAGTCATTAAGGTCACTTGTCCAATACTCAACTGATCATAGTCACTTCCTGTAGGAGTGATTGCAATAATGCCCTTTTCCCGGTCAATGACGCTTAAATTTCCAGAAGTTCCACGAACCAACCGATCATTCAGCATTTTTCGACCATACTCCACAATTTGTCGTTGGTAATCTTCCTTTTCCGTCAACCTGCACGCCCCTTTTCACGGATTACCTTGTAACTATTGTATTACAATCACTCCCAACGTGGCTACTTGTGAATCATGCCAACAAAAAAGCCCCCTAAGCTTATCGCCTAAGGAGCATTTAAAAATTCCATTAATGGTGGTGATGGTGACCATGACTGGCCAGTTCCTCTTGCGGAAGTTCCTGTACCAGCGCGATATCCGCAGGAGACTGTACGGTGCTCCATAGTGAATTCCATGACGATCCTTCTTTGACCCGCCAAAAATTCAACTCGTTGGATTTTGCCACGCTGTAGGAATGCGCGCAGAAAGCTTCCGGTGGAGAAATCACCGATTCCACATTCTCCTCTAGGAGCGCTTTTACCACCGCAATCCTGCGGCCACTTGTCGCCGACATGGCTGGATTTTGAAGCTCATACTCCTCTTTGCTTTCGGTGTCTCGAATACGAATAATATCTCCACTCACAAGCGGCACTACGGTTTGGCCGTCTTCTGCAATTACTGCTGCCACCTTCATTCACTAATCGCCCACTTTCTGATTAAAGTTAACTATCATTGATCGGTGCATGTTTATTGTATTACTTGCTCATTCCCACTTCAACAATTGCCTCATCTAGTAAAGAAATTGTTATACTAGCAATACCATCATATAAAAAAATGGGGGCTTAAGCCATTGAATCAGCGTATGCTTTGGAAGGGAGTCAATACCGTTGCCGCGCTATTAGTCTCGGGCGGTATTTTGTACGCAGGCTTCTCTGGAGCTGGACCGTTTCCACCGATGGGTCCTGCATTTAATCCGGGAACCGGGGTGTGGACAGTAGCAAGCGATGCATCGCTACCTGCCAGCCAGACACTTACCATTAAAGGCCTGAAGGATCCTGTGCGCATTCAATTTGACAAACAGGGTACTGCCTATATTGATGCAGCGAACGACCATGACCTATATTTTGCCATCGGCTATTTGCATGCCAAATATCGTTTGTTTGAAATGGATTTGATGAGAAGGCAAGGGGAGGGATTTTTGTCCCAAGTGGTCGGCGCAAAGGCACTTCCCTCCGATGAATTTGAAGATTCTCTTGGATTGTCAAGAACGGCGAATGCAGAATGGCAATCATTATCGAAATCGAGCACTGCCAAGCAAGTGCTTTTGGCCTATACGGAGGGTGTAAACGCTGTCATTAAAAGTGATATCGCCTCGGGCAAATTACCCTTTATGTTCAAATTGCTTGGCTATCAACCGACACTTTGGAAACCGACAGATACGTTGGTCATCCAGGGTATCATGACGCAGGACATGGATTTTACCACCAATCCCATTGATTACGCGCTGTTATACCAATCACTTGGCGCCAAAAGGACGATGCAATGGTTCCCTATTTTACCTCCAGACAACCAGTCTCCTTATGACCCAGGACCCTATCACATTAATGCTCCTTCTACACTCAGGTTGTCACCAGATCAGCAAGTTTCGTTAAATGAAATCAAAGCAGCTGTTGCCATTAGCAAAAAGGTCAGCCTATTGCCCTCCACTGCAGTTCATCATGCATCCAACAGCAATAACTGGGCGGTCGACGGCACCAAAACCACGACCGGTAAAGCATTGATGGCGGGGGACCCACATTTGAATCAGACAATTCCCGCCATTTGGTATCAGATCAGCGCTAAAGATCCCCATTACGACTTTCAGGGAGTAAGCATCCCTGGCATCCCCATCATCCTGATTGGCCGTAACCAGAACATCAGTTGGAGTTTAACCGATGTGCAAGATCAAGCGACGTTCTTTTATCAAGAACATACTAGTAAACAGCATAAAGGCAAATATCTGTGGAAAGGCAAGTGGGTGCCTTTTAAAAAGATTACCTATACCATTCCGGTAGCTGGAAAAGCACCTGTCCACTATACGGTATCGCTTACCGTTCACGGTCCGGTCATGTCGACAGATGGAGAAACTACCTCGGTCGACTGGGTGGGCGCCATTCCCTCTCCAGACCTTCAGGTGCTGATGAGGATCACCAAGGCCAAGAATTACACCGAATTTCGGAATGCCTTAAAAAGCTGGTACGCCCCGTCTCTGAATTTTGTCTATGCAGATAAAAAAGGCAATATTGGGCTAATTTCAGCAGGTTATTATCCGATCATAAAAAAAGGCGATCCATGGTTGCCGCTGCCAGGCACCGGGCAATCGGATATCATCGGGTCAATTCCATATAAGGATATCCCTCAATCCTATGATCCGCCGACTCACATGGTGTATTCCGCCAACCAGCGAGAGGTGGGCAATAATTATCCTTACTACATTGGCACCACGGATGACTTTTTTGATAACGGTTATCGTGCGGATATGATTCACAAAACGCTCAGCACTAAGAAAAAACTCACGGTCAAAGACATGGAGACCCTGCAAAACAGCGTACAGGATTACCTTGCCACCTTGCTGGTACCCAAATTGTTGACCGCACTGAAGGGGCAAACTCTCTCCACTCAGGAAAAATCGGCAGTCAAACTGTTGACCACATGGAACGACGGAATGACTGTTCAATCGCAGGCGGCTTCTGTCTGGTGGGAATTTTTGAACTACTACTTAAAAGACACGTTCCAGCCATGGTGGAACGCTGATCATGTGCCAGTAAAGCAGGACACCTCCTTACAAGTAAACACCAGTCAGGTCTCACTGCAAGAAGACCTGGAAGCCTGGACGCTACACGATCCCACTAATCCCGCGTTCTCTTTGCCAAATGGTGTAAAAAGAACGGCGGATACCGTGATGGTAGAAGCATTTAAGAATGCATTGACGTACCTGTCCAAACGGCTTGGTCCTTCCCCGCAAAATTGGCAATGGGGTAAGTTGCACGCCAGGGCCTTCCCTTCGCTCGCCCAAGTCCCGTCACTAGGGTTTGGTCCTAAAGCATCGGGTGGAGATCCTTGGACGGTTGACGCAGCAGACGGCGGTATGGTTTCGAGTGCTGGACCCAGCTGGCGATTCATCATGAACTGGGGAACTGGCCAAGGATTAGGCGTATACCCCGGTGGACAAAGTGAAAATCCATTGTCGCCATGGTATGAAGATCAAATTAGTGCATGGTGGAACGGCAACTATTACCCGATGAACAGTGTCAGGCAGG
>JAJZAS010000058.1 GCA_021799325.1 Bacillota bacterium
ATAAAAGCATCAAGTCATTCGGAAATCGAACGTTTTCAAATAATGGAGCCTTCAATGAATGAAATATTTATTCAGGCAGTAGGAGGCGAACATGAATAATATCGGTACTGTGATTCGATTTACATACAGAAATAAAGTAAAATCGCGCCCCTTTCTCATCTCTACCATCATTTTGGCACTTATTATTAGTATTGCAATCAATATGCCCTACCTAATCGCGCATCTTTCGTCCCATGCGCCGACGAGGGTAGGTATCGTGCAATCAGAATCGAACATACCGAGTTTGTTAAAAAAATATTTCCGCATTCAAAAATCCTCAAATGTCTCTGTGGTTATTTTCCCGGCTAGACAAAGTGTTGCTGCCGACGAAAGTATGCTGAACAAGGCGGTGGCATCCGGAAAAATTCAGGGCTATGTTGAACTAAATCAGGTAAAAGGTGCTGCTTTTCCGCAAGTCACATATAAAAGTAAACAGTCTATCATCTCGAGTCAAGACTTCGCTTCACAATTGCAGCAGGCGTTCCAGTTGATCAAAACACAAGTCGTTGTAAAGCAAATAGGTCTTTCCTCACAGCAAATGGGGGAGCTTTATTCGCCAGTTTCGATCCAGACGGTACAATTGTCTGCATCGTCGACGAATGAAAAGGGGAAAACACAGGCCATGGTGATCATGGCGATGGTGATGGTGTATGCCCTACTATTTTTGCTTTTTATGGGTGTCACGATGACAGGAAGCATGATTGCTAACGAGGTAACCGCTGAGAAAAGTTCCCGAGTCATGGAGATTTTAATATCAAGCGTTTCTCCCCTTCAACAGATGTTCGGAAAAATTATAGGCATAGGACTTGTAGGGTTAACGCAAATTGTGATTTTTATCGTCATCGCGCTTATTAACGTTAATCTGCCGCAAAACACCCACTTTTTATTGACTCAATTTCATTTGAGTTTTCGCAATGTTCCTGTTAGCTTGTTGATCTATTTTGTATTTTTCTATATAGCCGGTTATTTTTTGTTTGCTACCTTGTTTGCGGCGATTGGTTCACTAGTCAGTCGGACGGAAGATTTGGGTCAGGCGATCCTCCCTGCTACCTTCTTGCTGCTCGCAGGTTTTTATATAGGTGTTTATGGGTTGCAGGCGCCAAATTCCCCGTTTGTGGTGGCTATGTCCTTTATTCCTTTTTTTACTCCGCTCATCATGTTTTTACGCATTGGTCTCAGCGATCCTTCAGTTTGGCAGGTGATCTTGTCGATTGTCATATTGCTTGCATCTGTATATGGCATGACATGGCTTTCTGCCAAGATCTATCGAACCGGTGTACTAATGTACGGGAAACGTCCGTCAATCAGAGAACTTCGAAGAGCGATGAGAGCAATGAAGATGTGATGTATATGAGAAATAAGAATTAATTGTCACTACATCGTCCTTGTAGGGCTTCGTATATGGTGTAAAATAATAATAAGTTTTAACTCGAGAGAGGAGGAACACCAATGGCAGTAGAAATGGACGCGATTGAAACAGTCACTAAGTCTACCATTTGCAGTTTTTGCGGAACGGGATGCGGACTTTCAGTGACGGCTAAAGATGGGAAAATTGTCAGTGTTGTCGGCGATAAAAATTCGCCTGTCAGTCATGGCGAAACCTGTGTGAAAGGGAGCCAGGCGTGGACGTATTCCCAGTCCAAGGATCGGCTCACTTACCCAATGGTGCGCAAAAATGGTCAACTCGTCAGAGCCACCTGGGAAGAGGCGCTGAAAGTTATTGCTGACGGTGTACGCAAAGTGAAGGAGGGAAGCGGTGCAGACGCTTTTGGATGCTTTAGTTCATCTAGGGCTACCAATGAATTGAACTTTCTTGCACAGAAATTAATGCGTCAGGTGATCGGGACCAACAATATTGACAGTTGTAACCGTACTTGACACGCTCCCAGCGTCGTCAGTTTGACGGCAGTGTTTGGCAGTGGAGCGGATACCAATTCCTATGAGGATTTTGAAAATACGGACCTGATCATTGTTTGGGGATCGAACACCCAGGAAGCACACCCCATCATTTACAATCATATTCGCCGCGGCATTAAAAACGGTGCCAAAATGGTGCTGGTGGATCCTCGTAAACTCCCGATGGCGAATTTTGCTACGCATTACCTTCCCGTGCGTGTGGGTGCCGATATCGCACTGGCCAATGCGATTGGTCATGTGATTATCGAAGAAAAGCTTTATGATGCAAAATTTATTGAACATTCTACTGAATTTTATGAGAATTATAAAGAAGTGGTAGCCAAATACACGCCTGAATTTGCAGAAACCATCACCGGGGTTCCTGCAGATCAGATTCGTGAAGTGGCGAGATTATATGCAACGGTGGATCGCGCGGTAATTGCCTGGACGTTGGGGATTACCGAACATCATAATGGTGCCGACAACGTATTTGCTTTGATCAATTTGTCGCTGTTAACGGGAAAAGTGGGCAAGCCAGGAAGTGGCCTGATGCCACTACGTGGGCAAAACAATGTGCAGGGCGGCGGCGACATGGGAGCTCTTCCGAACAAGTTGCCTGGCTTTTTCAATGTAGAAGATGACGATGCGCGCGCAAAATTTGATTCTGCATGGAATTGCAAGATTCCTGGCAAAAACGGGTTGAACCAATCTGCCATGTTTTCCGCGATGCGCGATGGTCGCATCAAATTTCTGTATGTCATTGGTGAAAACCCCATTCAGTCTGAGGCTAATTCTGGGCATTCCAGGAGTGCATTTGAAAACCTTGAGATGCTGGTGGTACAGGATTTGTTCATGACCAAAACCGCAGAAATTGCGGATGTGGTCTTACCCGCTTCTGGCTGGGGCGAAGTGGATGGGACGTTTACCAACAGCGAACGTGGAATTCAAAGGGTTCGCAAAATTGTCAATGCACCTGGGGAGGCTAAGGATGACCTCTGGATCTTACAGGAAATTGCTAACCATATCGGCGCAAACTGGAACTATCAATCGGCGGAAGAGGTTTGGAATGAGCTTCGTTCCCTCTCTCCGTCTCATTACGGCATGTCGTATGAACGGTTGGAAAGAGAGTATGAACTGCAGTGGCCTTGTCCCAGTTTGACGGAACCGCCGGAAAAAGTGCTTCATACGAGGCTGCATTCTGACAATGTGGGCATGCGGGCGAAATTTTTCCCTGTGGAATACGAAAAGCCGCTCGAACCAACTGACGAGGAGTATCCCTATGTACTCATCACTGGTCGACGTCTTGCGTTTTACAACACAGGTGTCATGACGCGGTATGAAGGCGGCAAGGTCAAGGATCAAGAAGAATATATGGAGATCAATCCGATCGACGCCGCGAAATACCAACTGGAAAATGGCACGCGAATCAAAGTGTCATCACGGCGCGGCAGTGTGGAAGTGCCTGTGAAGATTACCGATCGGGTGATGGAAGGGTATGTATTTATGACATTCCATTTCCCTGAACAGGTGAACACGAACACGTTGACCAATGATGTTGCTGATTCAAAATCAGGAGTTTCTCCTTATAAATACACGGCGGTTCGGCTGGAAAGAGTGTAATTTAGCCCATGAACAACGAAACCCGCGCTGATGGCATATGGCAATCAGCGCGGGTTTATTATATATTATTATCATGAATTAAATTCATTGGATAATATGAATATTATTCTTTTTGAGAGGTAGATTGGGTTGTCAAAGTGGAAAGCTACAGCGAAAATGTATACAGATTTTATGAAGGGGTATCTCAGATATCGCAGTGATCTTAAAAAAATGGACCAATGGATCCAAAAATACGCAGAACGGAAAGGATTTCGCGTTAATCCGCATCCTATGTATCTAACGAATTTAAAAATATGGATCGCAGAAAATCAAGAGATGTACGGTACAAGAATTTGCCCATGTTTTGAAGCGACTGGTGATACAAAGACAGATCGCAAGTTAATTTGTCCCTGCTCATTCGCGGAAGAAGACATTGCCAAAACAGGGACCTGTCATTGTAAACTATTTGCACGCGGAGATTTTACAGATGCAGATTTTGTTGATGCTGAGAAGGAGTTGATGAAGGAATACAGGATTTCCTTAAATTTAGTAGGGAATATACTGGATACTCGAGGAGTACCTAAAAGTGACAACAGGGAAATGGACGTACCCGATCCACTGCATCAAATCAAGCAAGCCTTAAACCAAGTATCTTCGTTGCCGCTTGAAGTCCTAGTGGCAAGAGAGCAGTCTGCCATCAACATCCTTCAGTTTGCAAAACTAAAAAAATTGAAAGCTCAGTATAAGCCATTTGAAGATGCTTTTATGGTGACTATTCAGTAACGGAGGATCGTTTGACGAGATCGTCCGCGACCTTTGCAATGTGCTCAAATACAGAACGAAGCTCCTCTACACTGGCGGTATGCTGGTCCTGATTTTGTGAGACGCGCTTAACGGCATCGTTTAGATTGATCAGTGCATTCTCCAGAGTTTCAAGTCGCATGCGGATTTTTTCTGCAGAGTCTTTGCTCTGCGTGGCCATTTTCCTAATTTCGTCAGACACTACGCCAAACCCGCGTCCGGCTTCTCCTGCTCTGGCCGATTCAATGGCAGCATTTAGTCCCAGCAAGTTCGACTGTGATGCGATATCTTGAACGAAATTCACGACCTCATGAATGTTGTTGATGTCTTGTGCGATTTCGCTTGAGTATTTGGCGAGAATGGTTACATCTTCTGCAATGGATACTGAGGCATGGGCGATTTCGTCTGTTGTGGCGCTAAGCTCTTCCACCATCGCAGCCAGTTCATGTGAATCTGATCGCAATTGGTGCAGATTTTGATTCGAGGTGACAGCGGTCAAATAGCCGATGATCTCGCCGTTTTGGTTATCGTCTTTGAATATGGGGGCTGCCGTTGCAACGTAGGAAACGCCAAATTGCTCAGGTCCTCGTTCATCGCGGGTGGGTCTTTTTTGTAATTTAGCCTGATAAGTGACCGTTTGATTTAAGTCTTCGAGTTGATCTCCCACATAAATAGGAATGTTCAAGTGATCCCCGGGTAATGATACAATCACCTGTTCCTGATCAAACAAAAGCAGGTGCGTATCTTCTGAATAGCTTTTTTGAATAGCGGGCAAAAAAGGGATAATTTCTTCTAGAGAAGTCATAGGGTTCATTTCATCTCCAAAATTTTATAGACTGGTTATATTAAAATAATCGATTATAAATTAAAAGTTGTCAAACGGAGTAATTTGCCGATTATACTTAATTGCTAAATTTTTGGTTGGCTACTTTTCTTGGGTTGTTTGAAATACGTCAAATAATTGTCGTTTGTTAGCCTGTAATGAAATTGTACGAATACCCTGACTACCATTATAATTATAAAATCGTGGTACCGATATAGGAGGGCTGAAGGTGAGTAAAGAAAGAGGGATCTCTGGTGCTGGCGCATCGCTGGTTGCACTGGGTGTAGTGGTGAGCCTTGGTTTGTGGATGGGAGCTATTTTTGGGCTACCTAGCTCAACCAATGAGAATTTAGCCAAACTGCCACCAGTGGCAATTGATCCACTTGCCAGTTCATCAGGCGGCTCTAGCAGCAGTAGTAGTAGTGCTGCGAGCACTGGGACAAGTTCGAATTCTTCTGGCGGTTCTTCCGGGACACAAAGTGCCTCAGGGGGATATAGCTCAGGAGGATTTACTGGATTGCCATTTCTCCCGCAAAGTCCCAAGAGCAAGACGCTGCTCGACACTTCCATGCCAGGTTATACGATTTTCAACAATACATGTTCCGGATGCCATGGCAGTAATCTGGAAGGTGGCGTAGGGCCTGAGCTTCGCGGAATTGGAAACGTTGCCAATGAATCGACATTGGTGAGCTTCATCACTAGTGGTAAGGGCATGATGCCTCCCGGTGGTGGATTGACCAGCAGTGCGCAGATCAAGCAAGTTGCGGACTGGCTGATGAAGCAGACGCAAAAATAATTCATATGCCGCGTATTTTTTATAGAATAAAACCATAGGCATCATTTGTACAATAACGTAAGGAAGAAGAGAGGATACTCTAAATAGGGTATCCTCTTTACCTTGATCAAATTTTGTGTCATAATCCGCTTTTGAGATGATTTTTATATTGAATTGTAAAAAAAAGTATAGGAGATGTGCTGCGATACATGCCTAATCCACCTAAAAAAAACGCGACACCAAGCCAGAAAAACCCGAATGATAAAAGCAAAAATAAGGCAAAAAGAAGACGCAGAACGGCGTGGATTTCGGTGGGTGTCGTTGCTGTACTTCTTGGTGCAGCGGTTGCTGCCACCGTCAATTTGCATGGGAAAAACGGGACCAATCAGGGAAGTGGATTGTCCGGATTGATCCATTCTGCCGTGGGCAGCATCGTGGGTCAATCAGGAGTGGAAAACGTACTTTTAATCGGGAACAATGCCCGTAATGCTACTTCACCGATCAGCCTTGGTGATGGTGGAGGACAGGCCGATATCATGATGGTCGCGCACATTGATCCGCCCAAACACCAGATCGTGCTGATTACCATCCCCAGAAATGTGCTTTTTGCACAGCCTCAATTCAACGACCCCATTCCGAAGCTAAAGACGTTATTTTTCATTGGCGCTCAAATGCAACCCAATCAGGCCGCCCAACTTACCATGCAGGGAGTAGCTCAACTAACCGGATTAAAGATCAAGCATTATGTCGTGACAGACTTTCAGGGGTTTGTTGATGCGATCAACGCAGTAGGCGGTATTCGCATTGATGTCCCGGGAAGATTGTATGATCCTACTTATAGCGGGGCTAACCTGTATCCGGGGTGGCAGACGTTGAATGGGCAACAGGCGCTTGCCTTTATTCGCATTCGCCAGAATCAGGCGAGCAGCACCATCCGCGTCAATGATTTCCAACGCATGGATGCAGAAGTGCAGATGATTGATGCATTGAAGCAAAAGCTGTTAAGTGCAGGAAGCGATCTGACCCATTTGCCTGCACTAATCGGAACCTGGCAAAAAGACGTGGTAACTAATTTGTCGACGACACAATTGCTGCAAATTGCGAACGAAGCGTCAGGAGCGAAAATCATCCACCTAACGATAGGGAAAATCGGAGATTCGATGCAATTGACGAGCACCTCATTGCCTGGGGTCAATAAGGAAAATTACATCACAGGCGCTTACTATGACATCATCAGCACCAAAGACGTATACCAAATGCTCAAACCATACGGGTCTACAGGTTCAAGCACTGGGTTGCAAACTTTGCCGAATCCGAGTTCAGTGACAGTACAACTATATGGTTCGCAAACCTATGCAGATCGCCTAAAAGCAGCAGGTTTCAACGTACAAATTATGGGGCCTGGCAATGGGACTTATCCTGTTCAGATCGAGTATCCGAGCGGTGAACCAGCCTGGGGATGGCAAGTAGGAAGATATCTAGCCACTGGCAACAGTGTCGTGTCTCCCGGTAGTCCCAGTCCTAGTGCCGTAGTGGTGTACGCATAACGTTGAACTAGGTACTACTTGTACCTGTTTCTGAATATAGTGGTACAAACCGGAGGGAAAACCGTGTGGCTCGTAGATCGTGAGCAAATGCGCAACATCGATCATTTTATGATGGAAAAAGTTGGCATCAATGGACTGGCCCTCATGGAAGTGGCCGGTTCTGCAGTAGCCAGAAGCTGTATCGACTGTGCCCGCAACATCGGGAAAAAAGGTTGGTTAAGCGTACATGTGGTGGCCGGGAAAGGCCATAACGGGGCAGATGGTTTTGTGGCAGCCCGGTATCTTTTGGCGCAGGGACATCACGTGCTCGTATGGGTAACGTCAGAAGCATCACAACTTTCTGCTGCCTGCAAAAAGCAAATGCAAGCTTATCTTGCTCTTGGAGGGCAATTGGCCCAAAGCGATGATGACCTGGCAAAAGCGGATGTCATTATTGATGCAATCCTAGGCACTGGGAGCCGGTTGCCGCTACAGGAATCACTGCGTCCATTTGCAAGGGCGATCAGGGAAAGTGGACGTCCTGTCGTTGCCGTAGATATTCCCTCAGGATTAGATGCTAGCACCGGTCAGGTGGATCCAGACGTCATTTTGGCCAGTGTGACGGTAACGCTGGGGTATGCCAAAATGGGCTTGTATCAATATCCTGGTAAAGACTTTGTTGGCAAAGTGGTGCTGGAATCGCTGTCCATGCCAGATGATCTTGCCGTGGATCATGGTGCTTACGCGATTGCCCTGAAAGATGACGAATGGCTGCATATGCGAATGCGCAGAGACCAGAACAGCCACAAAGGGACGTTTGGAAAAGCGGGAGTGGTTGCCGGTTCCCAAGGCATGCTCGGGGCTGCCCGCATGGCGCTTGAAGCTGCGTATCGCGCCGGGGCTGGACAGATCG
>JAJZAS010000059.1 GCA_021799325.1 Bacillota bacterium
GAAAAACCCATGGAGAAGGCGCTTTTTGCTTGTGATGAACTGAGCGGATTTGTCACGGCAGTTGCGTTGGTGCGCCCCACCAAGAGCATTTTTGATGTGGACGTGAAAAGCGTGAAGAAGAAGTTGAAGGATAAGGCGTTTGCGCGTGGGGTGAATCGCGAGGAAGTGTATAAGGGTGCGGAAGAACTGGGTGTGCCGCTCGATGAACACATCGAGTTTGTCATTGAATCGCTAAAACCCGTTGCGAAATCCCTGGAGATCGCGGGAGTAGAGTCGTAAGTGAATTTAGCCGGAAGTGTTCTTGACTTTGCTGGAGGAGAGGCCATTGCGGCTGCATATTTTACACACCAATGATGTTCATAGCGCGTTTGATGACTTTGCGAGAATAGCGCATCAATTAAAATCATTGAGAGAAAGGTGGTTAGCTGAAGGGGAACCGGTTTTCGCATTTGACCTTGGCGATCATGCGGATTTGTCAAATCCTCTCAGCCTCGCCACGAGCGGGCGGATCAACGCCGATATGCTAGGCGCATTACCCTATGACGGGTGGGTACTTGGGAACAACGAAACGGTCACGATTGACCAACACATCTGGGCCGACTTGACACAGCGTATTCACGCCCCGCTATACTGCTCTAATCTGCACTTTCCAGGTTCGGAAAAGAATCTGACGGAGGGCTATATTTATCATCTTGGTGATTTGAAGATTGGCGTTTTTGGCGTCACGGTACGCTATGAAAAGCTCTTTGACAATCTTGGAATTGTTGCGGATGACCCTGTGGCAGTCGCCTGGCAAGTGACGGAGGAAATGCGCAGTCAGGGAGCGGACCTGATTATTTTACTCTCCCACCTCGGGCTTCATATTGATGAAAAGTTGGCACGCGATGGGTTGCCCGTCAACCTGATCGTGGGTTCGCATACGCATCAGTTTCTAGAACACGGCGTACAGGTCGGTAATACGCTAATCGTTCAAGCGGGTAAGCACGCGCATGCACTTGGTCACGTGGTGCTAGACATCGAAGGGACACAGGTGCAGGATGCGAAGGTAGAGCTGCTATTGGTGACGGAATCGGATGTGCAGGACCCCAAAATACTCGATATTATCGATAGCGCGGAGGAGCAGGCAGCGGTATGGCTGGATACACCGATTGCTTCTGTGACGCCTCCCCTTACGCATCAGCAACACGGCGAATCGGAAATCGTCAATTTGTTGTGTGATCAAATGCGCAAAGAATTCCAAGCAGATGTGGCGCTCATCAACGGAGGGATTATCACTGGAGCGTTGCCTGACGGCGGTATTTTAAGGAGGCACTTGTTGGGAATCTGCGCAACGCCGATGCGAGTGGTCACCATGGAAGCAAAAGGTGATCTATTGTGGCGACTGATCAGCCAGGGATTGAAACCAGAACTTTCCGACAAGCGCGGGTACGGGTTTGGCTTTCGCGGCGATAACATTGGTCAGATCCATGTATCAGGGGCAATTGTCATTGTTAGTCAAGCTTCAAGTCAATCAGGCACTAGGGAGGTCGTGGAGATTTGGGTTGGTGGAGAACCGTTGGCGCTCGATCGCACTTACCTGATTGCCACGGGCGAATTTATCGCGTTGTCGCCAGATATTGCGGTGCCTAAAAACATCCCATTTCACTATCAGGAGACGATGCTTCGCGACTTGTTGCGCCGTGCACTGGAAAATCCGGAGCAAATTCATGGGGCGCGCGTCCATCGCTATCAAACCAGAATCAGTCAGGCTTAGAGGTGATGCAAATGGCGATGCCAAGAGTCAACGTGAAGGAAATTCTGCGAATCCTCGAAGATTTGTACCCTGAAGCCACCTGTGCGCTTCATCATCGCAACCCTTATGAGCTTCTCGTCGCTACCATCCTATCTGCTCAGTGCACGGACAAACGGGTCAACGAAATGACGCCTGCTTTATTTGCCAAGTATCCCGCGCCGGAAGATCTTGCAAAGGCAGATTTGTCGGAACTGGAGAGAGATATCGAAGCGTGCGGATTATTTCGCATGAAGGCGAAGAATCTCCTTGCTACAGCTGGGATATTGGTAGAAAAATACCAAGGTCAGGTACCGCAAACGAGGGAAGCGTTGATGGAATTGCCGGGTGTTGGTCGGAAAACCGCCAATGTGGTGCTTTCTAACGCATTTGGCGTGCCTGCGATTGCGGTGGATACGCATGTCCAACGGGTGTCCAACCGCTTGGGGCTTGCCATGAGCGATAATGTATCAGAAACTGAGCAGCAATTAATGGACAGGATTCCAGAAAATTTGTGGAGTTCAGCGCATCATTGGTTAATCTATCATGGTCGCCAGGTTTGCCACGCCCGTTCCCCAAAGTGTGAGATATGCTCGCTGGCTGAGCATTGCAAGCATTTTAAGGAGCTGGTCAAAACAGCAAAAAAACAGGCGTAGCACTGTGATGGATCCTATTCCACCACTTTGGCGACAAATTTACCATTTTCCCCTTTGACCATTCGAAGGGGTTTTTTGCAATAAGGACAGTTGTCTGATTCACCAAGTAACTTGACAGTTTTTCCGCAATGAGGGCAATCGACTTTGGGCACCCGCATTGAGATCGAGCCAATCCGAAAATAAAGAAACATCGCAGCAAGCGCCACTAGAATGCCGATGATGAGGCCGATGGGAATCAGGAATTTCGTCGCTGGCGATAATTTGCCGAGTGTACTGACATACATAATGATAAACGCCACAAACATTAGAAATAACGCAAAATTACGCAACCGATTAAGCTTCATCGTGGTAACTCCTTTCCTTGTCCATCCTACCTTGCGATGTGATTAATGTGCAACTGTTTTGCGAATATTGCTTCCCCATTTTTGGCATATTGACAAGTAGAACTTGCTTTTTTAGTCATAGATGGGGGATTGTAACGTGTGGTGGGATAACTGGAAGCATTTATTTGCTATCAATCAAGTCACACTTGACCATGAGTTCAAACTGGGGGAAGAAGGGAACACCGAGGGTATTGGGGATGCGCCAGTTGGTGGAAAACCCGTCAGCGTTGGTCAGGCGCTCCGACCCACTCTCGGATATTCGCATCATACGCATGCCGTGCAAAACCATTTTACGATGCCTAAATTTATATCTCCGGATATGAGGACAAATAGGGTGACGCTGCAACATTTATTTTATTTGCCTGAAAATATGGATATTGTGTTGCGAGAGTTTCGCTTGGGAGGGCCCCATGTGGCCACTGTGCTGGCTGTTTTTGTGGATGGGCTAGTGGACAAGGCGATTATCAACAGCCATTTGCTTGAACCATTAATGTTACTTGCCAACCTCGATGAAAGCCAACCAGAAATGAAGCTCGTGGACTGGATAAAGGGGGCGCTGTTACCGGGCAATCAGATCATGGAACTCGATACTTGGGATGGCGTGATGCAAAACGTACTTGCCGGGAGTACTGTGATCCTGATTGAGGGGGTGGATAAGGGCATTTCAGTGGAAACAAAGGGATGGGAGCATCGCCAGGTCTCTGTTTCGCAGACAGAGGCGGTGGTGAGGGGACCGCACGATGCTTTTACGGAAAATTTTCGCTCCAATACAGGACTCATTCGCGCGCGGTTGCGTACTCCCAAACTGATCACCAAAATTGTACAGGTAGGGAAACTCGCCCGAACGGATGTAGCGATCATGTATATCAAGGATCTCACCAATCCTAAGTTGGTAAATGAGGTGCTTCGAAGGATTGAGAATCTGGATGTAGACTATTTGCCGGACACGGGGATGTTGGAGCAACTAATTGAGGATCCTCCGCTTGGCGTAGTTCCTCGATTTCTCGCGACAGAGCGACCTGATCGGGTGACATATGGGTTGACGGAAGGGCAGGTGGCGATTCTCGTTGGCCATACTCCCTATGTGTTAATGGCACCCATTATGTTGTGGTCGCTGATGCAGGCACCGGAAGACGCTTATTTGCGGTGGCCGTTTGGTGCATTTATTCGCACCATTCGTTATCTGGCAATGGGGATGGGGCTGCTGCTGCCGTCTTTTTATATTGCGGTGACGAATTTTCATCCGGAAATGTTGCCAACAGATCTGATGCTGGCGATCGCGGCCTCAAGGGAAAGGGTGCCGTTCCCTGTAGTATTTGAGGTGTTGATGATGGAATTTTCGCTGGAATTGATTCGCGAGGCGGGAATTCGAATTCCTTCCGTCATTGGTCCGACGATTGGAATCGTTGGTACAAATGATGATGACCATATTTAATGGGAGGGTGAACCAAAAGATGGACTCAAGGAATTGATTTTGATGTGCATATTTTTGATTATTTTTATATACAATATTATGTATAAAAAATATTTATGAATTTGTACAAAAACATGCTATTATGGGGGCGAGAAAAGTGGGAAGAGGGGAGCATACCGACATGAGTCCGACTTTTGCAAAAGATGAAATGATTCAGGCCAAAGAATTTAGGATTCTTTCCCAAAAGGCATTGCAGCATGAGATTAAAGCGCACGAAAAAATTGGTATTCTATTCCCCAATGAAGGTCTCGATGCTGTGATGTTGAGTTATGAGAAATATGTGGCATTAGTGAACCGGATTACTGAGCTAGAGGAAATTATTGAAGATATCGAAATCGAAAAAACACTTGGGGGTCGAATCGATACGCCTTTAGAGAGCTGGATCGAACATCCAGAGGGGGTATCCACTTTGGAAATGTATCGTTCTATACAAGGTGGAAAAGAACGGCTCGAGCCATGAGACGAGTGGACCATCCAGAATTTTATAGCAGAGATTTACCAAGACTAGAAGAGGAGTTTGGGAATCGTGTTGCTTTTGTTGAATGTTTGGAAGCATTCGATAAAGCAATTCGGGAAATTACACGTAATCCGCAAGAAGAAGGAGCACCGTTAGAGCGGTCGCCCCTTACTACATATCGAAAAAAGAAATTTCACTCCCAATTGAGGCCGTCACAAGGGGCAAAAGCGGATATGCGAATTGTTTATCGAGTTGATATCGAAAAGGATACGCTTTATGTACTCGGATTAGGGAAACGTCGTCCTTTAGATCCTGATGATATTTATGCAATTTTAAATATTCGCAGCCATATTTAACCGGGATGTAAAAACTAGCGATCAACACGTGGTGTGACGACTCAGTCAGCGATATCATTAGTAAAATTCATTAATAATCCGAAAGATTTTTGTTTGTACAAAAAATCAATAGTATAGTGATTAATACGGCATGTATTTGAACGATAACCGACGATGGGGGATTGAAAGTTATACGATGCAAGCTATACAAATTATTCGAAAAACGGAACAGGTGACGACGACCTGGTCAGGTGGAACGACGACCGAGTTTGCTATTTTCCCACCTGGGGCGGAATATAAAAAACGTGATTTTTTTTGGCGGATCAGTACTGCGGTTATCAACGATGAGAAGTCAGTGTTCACTGAGTTGCCAGGCTTTTGGCGTATTTTAATGGTGATTGATGGTGAATTGGCGCTTACTCACGAAGGACACCATGTTACGACTCTTCGCCCTTTTGAACAGGATCAGTTTTCTGGAGGTTGGGAAACAACAAGTGTAGGCAAGGCAACTGATTTCAACGTGATGTTGGCGCAAGGATTTGAGGGGAATATAGAAACGTTGATGATAGAGTCAGGTGCTGAAAAGCTGATGCCTTTTACTAAAACGCCACCGGAAAAAGGGTCAATCTCCATTCTGTATACACCGCACCAAGATATTCATCTCGTTAGTGATGGCTATCGCGGTCTGTTGGAACGCGGCGATGTACTCATTGTCGATGGCTCGCAAATCTCAGAGAAGTGGAACCTGACGCTTCGGAATGATAATCCTCTGACGATGCCAATCATATTTTGCAATGTTTATCAATCGTGAAACAGTAGATTCAGGTAGAGGTGAAAGGCCAATCATTTGTTCGTGGTATTACACAAAAACATCATGGAGATCAATTTCGAGATCATCAAAGATGCTGATTCTTATTCGATCTTCTTTGTCATAAACTTGTGGTTCGGGAAACACATTATCAGCAAACTGGTACACTTCCACGGTAAGATTCATAGGGTCTACCAACCAACATTCCTTTACTCCAGAGATTCGGTATCGTCTTAATTTAACCGTTCGATCTTTTTTGCCTGTGGAAGGGGAAATCACCTCCATCACCACATCAGGGACACCTAGACAACCTTTTTCTTGAATCTTGGAGGGGGTACATATGATGGTGATGTCTGGTTCGACGTAATTGCCATTTTCCTCTTCGTCCAACCAAACTCCGAACGGGGCCACAAACACTTTGCATGTTTTTCCTTTTAAATAAGTATGGATGCTGGAAAATAAATTTCCAACGATGCGTTGATGATCCGATGTAGGCGGTGGTGACATATCGTAGATGATACCCTCAATCCGCTCCCATCGTTCTAATTCTGAATGATCCGTTTGGTTGGCGTGCATGACGTTCCCCTCTTATTCTAGTCATCGTTCCCACTCGTCCAATTTGTCCTGCGCAATCTTGCCGCTCGTGATTGTCTCCCACCATCCCGGCTAACGCCTGGATGGTGGGAGACTTTATGTCGTATGACTTAAAACACCATCGGTACATAGCCTTCATTGAGATAATCAGAAACCAATTTGCCTACGTATTGAGTGTCGATGCCAAGGAGCGAGAGTTTTTCGGTGACTCCATTATTGTCTGAAACAAATTTACAGGCGACTGGAGGTTGTTGTTCGGCGAGTTCAGCGACATAACCCTGCACCTCTTCGTCCTCCGCCAATAATGTTTCAAAAGGACCGAAAAAGCAAATTTTTACTTCACTCAGCCATTCGTTTTTTAGCGCATTGGTGGCATATAAAATCCCTGTCATCGCTTTTTCCTTTTCCGCTGTGGATAAGATGATCAGCACTTTTGTATCCATAGGATCATCACCTTTCAGGGCATTTGAAGTCATAGGTATCAAATCACTTGACTTCCTCAAGTATATGCTTACCTTTTGTAAGGATCAATCTGTAGCAACAAAATTTTGTTCCGGATATCAGGTGTATAATGAAAAATATAGAATCCACAATGGTTGATAGGGAGCATGTCATATACGTGATGCAATTATTTGATGTGGTGCCTGAAGGGTTATTCCTGTTGCTAACCGGTATCAATAAAAGACTCTATGCAGAAGCGCTTCTGCTTCTCTATGAATATGTGCAAACCGAGCGCTTTGGCATTCGCTATGAAGTGGTGAGGGATCTCTTGCAGGAAATGTTAGAAACCAGACAGGAACTTGGAGAAACGATCGATTCACTGAGCGATGATGACGATGAGTTGGCACCTTCAGACCCCACCCAACTGAGCATGGAGGATGCGGCCAGAATCCAGGCCAACACGATGTTGCGGCGGCTCGAACGGTTAGCGTGGATTGACGTGGAGGTCCGCGCCCAGTTTGAGCGTTTTATCGTACTTCCCCATTACGCCAGTCGGATCATAGGCGTAATTAAAGAGCTGTGTGAGGACAGAACCGTGGAATACCAGCGCTTTGCATTCCTTATCTATCAGTCGCTCACAGGAGAGGGGGCAAAGTTGCAGCCGTATTCCGCAGTCCTTGGCGCTGCCGATGTCAGCCGCCAGTTTCGTCAGGAACTTACCGTGCTTTATAACAACATGAAGCATCACATGGAACAGATTGTTCAGCAAAAGTCTATAAAAGAGGTGCTGGATCACCATTTTGACCATTATAAATCACAAATTATTGATAAGAGTTATCACCGATTAAAAACCTCAGACCATGTGGCCCGCTACCGAATTCACATCCTAAATACCGTTCAAACGTGGCTGCTGGATGCCGAAAAATTACAGGAGACGGTACTTGACGGGTTGAAAAGCGGTTTGCATAAAACACAAGAAGAAGCCTTAAAAACCGTAAAAGAAGGCCTTTTTTTCATTGATGAGACGTTTTCTGGTCTTGAGGAAATTTTTTATCAAATCGACGTTCGCCACAATCAGTATTTGCGTTCCTCTTATGACCGCGCCCGTTATCTGAGTCAACAAAATGAAGGCATGGATCAGCAACTGGCGATGATTTTGGAGCAGCTTTCATCAGGGTATCCCACAGATGGCTTGGGCAATCTTTTTTCGCTTTGGCAATTGAGGTCACTATCCGAACAGTCACTTTTGCCATCTAGGCGCAAACGGGCACCGCATCAGCCGGAAATGCATGTGAAGACGGAATTGCCAGAAGCAGTGCTGGCGGAATTGCGGACAAAAAACATCGAGCGGATTCGCAGCGCTATTACCCGGCAAAAAATTGAAGCCTATGTGTTCAGTCAAATGGGAGATCGGACGAGCATGGAACTGGAAGAACTGGTGCCGCAAAGTGCC
>JAJZAS010000060.1 GCA_021799325.1 Bacillota bacterium
AGACATAACATACCATGCGCCATCATCGTCGGCACTGCGCACAGAGTAATCGAGGGATTGAATAGCGTGAAGCCGGGTTTCATGATCGAGTACTTGGGTAAGGATTTGCCTGGTGTCGTTTTGTAGATAGAGAATCACGCCGCTCATCGCAATGACCAGTATGATCACCAGTCCAAAACTCAATAATAATTTAAAACGCAAACTAGTTTTACGAGTATGGGAAGCCACTATTATCCTATCCTTTCCAATCTATATATCGAACGTTACCTTATAAAATAACGACAAGTTATTCATGTTTTTTTATTTTTACTTCATTATTTAATTATACTCGCAACTTATTGGCATCGCCAGCCAATGAATGTATTTTTATACACTAAAATGTGTCTAACAGGAAATCAACATATAATAGTCTAAATATTCTGACAATAAAAAGTAAAATCAAAAGATTTTTGACTGCTCGCATTTCCTTTTATAGGGATTTGATCAACAACAGCTCACTGCCCGCACGTTTGTATTGAACTTCATCAAACACTTGGTGAATCACCCACAATCCTCTTCCTGACTCCTCATAAAGAGAATCATCCGGAATCCCCTGATCCCATCCATTTAACCTTTCCATCGCACGATCCACGTCAAACCCCTTGCCGTGATCTCTGATTCTCACCACAAACCCTTGCGAAGGATGAACATACATTTGTAAATGCACATTTTTATCACCGCATGCCCGGATCGCATTGCTTACCGCTTCGGAAATCGCCACCTCAATCATGCCCGTATCCCTGATGGGGAGCATCCCCAAATACATACGAATCATGGGCATAATCACCTGGTAGGCAATGGCTTCATCCTGAAAGCAACACTGCAGGTGCTGGCTTTCCATTATTCAACACTCCATTAATCTATAATAAGTATATTCTAAAGTATATTACCTTTACGTCAAGTTTATTTTTTACTGGTTACTTGGTCGTTTCTTCTTTGTTTTGGGATACAAATCCAGTTCCGCTTGAACTGGCACTATTTTTTTCATCGAATGCCCACACTCAGGACAAATCGGTCCGCTTACAACGACACCCATCGCCTCTACGGTCGCCCAGGTATTGCATTTCCGGCAAATAAAATACGTCACATGCAGTCCGTTTGTCATTGTGGATCATTGCAATGCAAGGCCGCATCGATTGTTTCGAAAGTACCCATACCCGCCAGCAACTCCTCCCCAGACTTACTGCTACTCTAATGGAGGATAAGCAATTTTGCAAATAAGGATCATTAATCTGTTCCTTCCATAATAAAAGGATGAACCACCATCTGTTGATTGGAATTCACCTGATAAGTGCAGATAGGACGACCCACAGCGCGGTAATTTAACTGAACCGATAGATAGCCTATGGATTCAAGGAAGTTTAAGTATTTTCGTATAGAAACTCTGGATACACCCGTTTTGTCTGCCAAATCTTCCGTGGAAAAGGGTTCATCTCTCCACTTCCCAATTTGCTCAATGATTAATTTTAGTGTGGTGCGAGTCAAGCCTTTAGGCAACACCTTAACTATTTTGTTGTGATTACGGTAGAAAATCAGTTGATCCAGTTCGTGTTGGCTCAAAGATCCCTGATTGTCTAACAGATTATGTTCTTCTTGATACTTGTTGAGTGCAGCGCTGAATCTCTCAAATTGAAATGGCTTAATCAGATAGTCCACGACACCTAGGCGAAGGGCAGTATTGATGCTTTGAATATCACTCGCCGCCGAGATCACAATCACATCGACCGCTTGGGCCCTTGCTCTAATTTCCGCAAGCAGTTGTAGCCCATTTCGCCCAGGCATAAAAAGATCAAGTAGCACTAAGTCTACATTTAGCGCTTGTAATTTCATCAGCGCATCAGACGCATTACTGGCCACATCAATACAAGTAAAGTTGGGAATCTTTTCAAGATAACGTCTATTTATTTCGACTACCATTGGGTCGTCTTCAATAATCAACGTCGAAATCATTGACATCTTCACCTCCCTCATATGGGAAAACCGCGATAAATGTAGTGCCTTCTTCTGTCGATTTGAAGGTCAATGAACCCCCTATTCGCTCCATGCGTTTTTTGATCAGATATAACCCATATCCGCGATTTTTTCCCTTCGTTGAGAAAGATTTCTCAAAAATCATCCCTTGAATGCGATAGGAGATTCCATCCCCATTATCTTTCACCGAAATCGTTAAACTGTCCATTGAATGGCGAAGAGCCACCTCAATAACCTTTACCTTACTGTTTTTCACAGCATCAAATGCGTTGTCAATCAGGTTTCCTATAACTGTAATCACATCATCCAATAACTCAGGATTGTTGATGGGGGGAATGGGCACACTACCTACCGCAATGATGCCTAATTTAATGTCATTGTCGTTGGCGATGCTTATTTTGCTCAATAGAAAGCCTGCCAACACCGGATCCTTAATCTGTTGGGATAATGATCCTACTTCCAACTGATATTGGTTAGTAATCTTGTGGATGTATTCAATCAGATTGTCCATTTGACCAATATGAATCATTCCCAATATGACATGCAATTTGTTCATAAATTCGTGAGTTTGCGACCTCAACGCATCAGTATAAATCTTGATGCCAGTCAGTTGTTCAGCCAATTGTTTCAATTCTGTTTTATCACGAAATGTAGAAATTGCACCAACAACTTGCCCACTCACCAACACAGGAAAATTATTTACATAGAAATTGTTCCCATTAAGATTGACCTCCTGATCATACTCGGGTAACCCTGTTTGCATCACATTCCGCATATGTGATCCGGGAAAATAATCCTCGATATATTCTCCAAGAGGAGACTGATAAATAGAAGCTTGTCGAAACATCTCAATGGCTGCGTGATTAGCCACCACAATGCGTCTTTCACTGTTCACCGCAATAATCCCTTCGTGAACAGCTTCTAACATCGCATTTCTCTCTTGCCACATTTTTGCAATTTCCCCAGGTTCAAAACCAAATAGGATCGATTTAATTTTGCGCGTAAGAAAAAGGGCGCCGGCATACCCGATCACAAGGCCTATCACTCCACCTGCGAAAAGGATCCATTCCACATGCGCCAAATCACCCGTCAATCCTTCACCCACAACCGTACGATCCGCGAACAATCCCCCTATTATCATTATTGGCAATAAAACCAAAATACATATCAAAACGATAATATAAGTCTGAAAGGATAACTGCTTACCTCTAGTATTCATCCAAACTCCTCATGGCACCCGCTCTATCATTTTTTTTAGTTACAAAATGATTTTCTTGCTTACATAAACTCGTCATTTTGACAATTTCAATTAAAATATCAAATAGACGCATCGAGAACTATAGTTTCGCAAGCGACACATTGTAAGCGTTTACGAACTAAGTATGGCACGATTCTCGTTGCAAGTCATTACTAGAGACGAAAATAATCTAAAGGGGTGCTGTATCAAATGATGAAGACACCATTTCGGGTATTGTCCCGAATTGCTGTATCCGGACTGATTGCATCAGCCATGACCTTATCAGGACTTGCGGCAGCGAATGCCGCTAGTACAAAGGCGCCAAAACAGATCACGATTGGCACACTGTACGCAGGTTCCGGAAGCTTTGCGGATTCCTCTTTGCCTCAATATGACGGCCTGAAGTTCTGGGTCAACCAAATGAATGCAAAAGGTGGCGTATACGTCAAGGCATACCATAAAAAGATTCCACTAAAATTGATCGCGTATAACGACCAAAGTTCAAGCACCACCGCAGCAACGCAGTACAATCAACTGATCACGCAGAACAAAGTGAACCTCTTAGTATCAGACTTTGGTTCCGTGCTTACATCCGTTGCGGTTCCTATCGCACAGGAGCACAAGATGTTATTGATCGATCCGACAGGAACGGGTGGCAGTTTCTTTACACCAAACAACCCTTATATCGCATTAACGTCTCTGCCCACTTCTGGAGTTTGGCCAACTTCACTTGCTGATTATCTGATTAAAAATCACTACAAACGAGTCGCATTAATATACGATCAAAATGATTTCGACCAATCGCAAGCCACCACATTACTGGCAAAATTGAAGAATGCAAAGATCACACCGGTCTATAACAACTCGGTACCAACATCCACATCCAACTACTCGGTGCTCATCCACTCCATTATGGCGACCAATCCAGATGCGGTGATTGAATTTGGTTACAACACGAACGATATTCCCTTTTTACAAAGTGTTTCGGCAAGTGGTGCACACTTTAAGATGCTGTTCACGATTTTCCCTGGTCAACTTTTGTCGAATATAGAACAAAATGTTGGTGTTTCGGGACTTGCAGGAACCTATACGTACCCCACACCGCCGCTGCTCGTTTATAACAAAGTGAACTATGGTCTAGGCATGAATGCATTTACCAAAGAATTCCAAAAGTCAACCCATAGCGCCCCTAATTTCCTTGACGTGGCAGGTTACAATGCTGGACTTGTGATCCAAAAGACGCTGGAAAACACCACAGGACTGGGACAGCTTCAACTTCGCAAAGCTTTGTATACATTCTCAGGAAAAATGTTTACACTGGATGGGCTGTTCAAACTTAGCCCAACGGGGGCACAGATCGGTGAAACATTACCTGTTGCCCAATTGATCAAGTCCGGAAATGGACTAAAGGTAAAAGTAGTATATTCTAAATAATTTCAAACACGACATGGGAATACCGGCTCTTTGTCGGTATTCCCTGATTTTTCTCAAGAAAGGCGGCTGAAAACGTTTGTGCTAGTATATACCGTCATTTCCGGCATCTTATTTGGCCTATTTTGTAGCCTGATGGGAATTGGGCTGAATCTTATTTTTGGCGTTATGCGATTCGTCAATTTAGCACATGGAGACTTTCTAATGCTTGGCGCATTCGGCGCCTATTTTGCCTATACGTTATATGGAATCAGTCCTGCCATCTCAGTGGTCATCAACATGATTGTGATGATTGTCATTGGGGCCTTGATTTATTATGCTTTTGTACCTAGATTACTGCGCTCCAGAGACCCAGAGATGTTATCACTTATTTTCTTTTTTGGTATATCGCAAGTGATCGAGGCATTGTCGGTCATCTTTTTTACGAACAATCCGCGCTCCATTGATTGGTCAGCACTTGGCACTGCCAATTACCAATTGTTTGGACAAAGCTTCCAAGAATCATGGGTCGTCAGCGCACTAATCAGCGTAATTGCCATCGTTCTTGTGTATTTTTATTTGTACCACACTAAGCTTGGCTATGCGACAAGAGCTGTAATGGGAAGTCTTGATGAGGCGGCGAGTAGCGGCATCAATGTTCATCGGGTTTCAGCTTGGGCGATGGGCATCGGCCTTGCACTTGCCGCTGCAGCGGGGGCACTTAGCCCGTTTTTTCTAGGAAGTATTACGCCAAACATGGGCAGCGACATTACGACTACATCTTTTTCCATCATCATTATAGGATCACTTGGCAATCCTTTAGGCACGGTCATTGGTGGCCTTATCTATGGGTTGTCTTCCATGTTCATGCAAAGCTATATTCCGTCCTGGGCAAATTTGGTCCCTTATCTTCTACTTTTCTTGATTCTGCTCTTTAAGCCGAGCGGATTGCTGGGCAAGGTGGTCCGTCATGCGTAAACCACTTATTTCCGGCGGAATAGTCTTTCTCATCGTGTTGCTTTTTTTCGCGATTATGCCCTCCGTTTACAGCAATGAAGATTTGTTTTTTCAGGCTATGGTGTATCTTGCGCTTGCCCAAGGGGTCAATATTTTATATGGTTTCACTGGATATCTTCCATTTGGGTATGTTGGATTCTTTGGTACTGGGGCATATGCCGCGTCACTTTGCATCACCCTGTTACACTTTCCACCTGTTCTTGGCATCATTGCAGGAGGATTGGCCTCTGTGGTACTCAGCATATTATTATCGCCGCTACTCAGATTGTCAGGGGCTTATTTTGCCATTGGTAGCTTGGCCGCATCTCAAATGGTTTACTATATTGTTTCTAACCCATCTTTACAAAATATCACCAATGGGCCCTATGGGATTAACTTGGAATCCGTGTATCAACCGCATACCAGTTATGTGACCATGATCGTCATACTTGCGTTAGTCATGGGCGTAGTGATCTACATTCGAAATTCTCGGTTTGGCCTCTCTTTACAGGCCATTCGGGAAGACCCTGTCAGTGCAGGAATGGCTGGGGTGCATGTGGTGCGGCAACGAGCGATCGCTTGGTTTCTGAGCGCACTAATTGCCGGACTCGTTGGTGGTGCTTTTGCGTGGCACATTTCCGTCTTTTATCCCACAACCGTTTTTGACTTAAACATCAGTATTTTTGCGATCGTTTTCACTTTATTTGGCGGCGTGACGACTGTCCTCGGACCGGTTCTTGGCATGTTCGTCCTCTACGGCTTCTATAACTTGATAGGCATTTCAGAACCACAGTATTTTCAATTGATTTATGGTATCTTAATTCTGCTTCTCGTCCTGTTTTTGCCTAGCGGAATAGTCTCGATTGTCAAAAGGAGGGGTCATTATGTCCCATAATCCTCTTCTCGTACTAGAAAAAATAGTAAAACAGTTTGGCCAGTTCCGCGCGCTGGACGGCGTCAGCCTTTCGTTATCGCCCGGTGAAATATTAGGACTTGTTGGCCCTAACGGATCCGGTAAAACCACATGTATCAATGTGATCGCGGGGCTCTATCGCCCAGAAGAAGGCAGTGTGTTTTTTAATGGCAATAAAATCACCAAATATTCCTTAACCAAAATGGCGCATATGGGGATCAATCGCACCTTTCAAGTTCCCAAACCATTTAAGTCCCTAACCGTGAGAGAAAACCTGATCATTGCAGATCAATACGCCAAACGTCCACATCAACCGCTTGAAGAACTGCTGGATTTTGTGGGATTGACGGCATATGCAAGTCGAGAAGCGGGGAGCCTTAACAGTTCTCAGCAAAAACTGCTGGATTTGGCGAGGGCGTTGGCCACGGGCCCAAGTCTGCTTTTGATCGACGAACTCGCTGCGGGTTTAAACCCATCAGAATTGGATAAAATGGCAGAAAAAATCAAGCATCTTGCTGAATCAGGCATCGCCATTTTGCTTGTCGAACATTTATTGGGATTTATCAACAGCTTGACCAAACGCGTCATTGTGATGAATGCGGGCAAGGAGATTTTTGAAGGCGACCTTGAATCCGCAGCAAAAAATCCTGAAGTCAACGCTGTATACCTGGGAGGTTGAGCATGGATACCTTGTTAGAGGCTACCGCCATCAACACCGGTTATGGACAGTTACAAGTGCTTTGGGATAATGAAATCATTGTGGGCAAATCAGAACGTGTAGTACTGCTTGGCGCAAACGGTGCGGGGAAAACCACATTACTTAAAGCCATCATGGGCTTGATACCACTTTGGAGTGGCAGTATTGTATTCGATGGAGATCATCTTGAGAAAAAAAGAACGGATGAACGATTCCAAAGCGGCGTGTCCTACATGTCTGAGATGGGCGTGATCGCAGGGTTAACTGTTGAAGAAAACCTTTTGATCGGCGGCTACTATTTAAATAAACAAGCGCAAAAGCAACAACTCGAGAAAATGTACGAGCAATTCCCTGACCTCAAACAAAAACGCAAAAATGCGGGCGGAAGTTTGAGCGGTGGGCAACGCAAAATGTTAGGGGTAGCTAAAGCACTGATGAGCCAACCCAAATTACTGGTGATGGATGAACCATCAGCTGGGCTTTCTCCGCTTTTTGTTAAAGAAGTCATCGATTTTCTGATCAAGTCGACCGAAGAATCCAATCTATCATTACTGATCGCTGAGCAAAACGTTAAATTTTTAGAGATTGCTGATCGCGTATACGTTCTTGACGGAGGAAGAATCACTTTCTCAGGCACAGTGTTGGAATTGGTCGCAAATGATGCGGTAAAAAGAGCCTATTTCGGGCTAGAAGGAAGTTGATCATGAGTTGTTTTTTATGCCACCCTGATCTCGGACCTCGAGTCCTCTATATGTGAATTTGGACAGGCCCCCCGGCACGGAAATTGGGGAACATCCAGTACTAAAGTGAATGATCCAGCGAACTCCAGCACATCTTACTTGATCATTCAAAATCAGTCCCTTCTATTCAGCAAGAAAAGCCTGACAGGGAACTTCCTGCCAGGCTTCACCGACGGCATGCGCGCCGACATCGAGGGCAATATCTGGTGCAGCATGGGCTGGGGTGACCCGAAGGAGGACGGCGTGCGCTGCTACGCGCCGAACGGCGACATGATC
>JAJZAS010000061.1 GCA_021799325.1 Bacillota bacterium
ATCTTTCTAGACAGAAAACCGGTGATTTGATGGCCCATGCCACCAACGACGTTTTTGCTGTTCGCTATGCACTTGGTTCGGGACTCGTGATGATTGTGGACCCTATTTTTCTCATTATCACCACGCTGATCATGATGCTCTACACCTCCAACCTGTCACTGGTGTTCTTCTCATTGTTGCCGCTTCCGATTCTCGCACTGGTAGTCCTTTTTTTCGGAAAAATCATTCATAAACGTTTTATTGCCGTGCAGGATTCTTTTTCGCAATTGACCGACTTTGTGCAGGAGAACCTCTCAGGAATCCGCATTATCAAAACATTCGTCCAGGAAAAATCAGGAATCGAACAATTTTTAAGTGGCAACCGGGATTTTTTCAATAAACAAATGAAACTTGCCAGCATTCAAAGCATCTACAATCCACTCATCCAATTTATCTCCACGCTCGCCTTCGTGATTGCACTTGTGTATGGAGGTATACAGGTGGTCAATGGGCAAATCACATTAGGAGACTATATCGCGTTCAACAGTTATTTGGGCTTGTTGACATGGCCCATCATGGCGATCGGATTTGTCATCAACATCCTACAGCGCGGGGCCGCCTCCATGGAGCGACTGAACCAGATATTCCTCGAAGCGCCGGACATCGTCGATGTGGAACATCCCGAAGCTTCCCTTATTCGCTATGGCAAAATCGAATTCAAAGGCCTTACATTCACGTATCCAGGAGCCAAACAGCCTACTTTGCATCACATCGACCTCAAGGTGGAAGAGGGTCACTCACTGGCGATCGTCGGTCGCACGGGTAGCGGCAAAACGACACTGGTCAATCTTCTGCTGCGTGTTTACGATCCCCCGGCAGGCACCGTGTTTATTGATGGACATGACATTCGCAACTTAGAGCGAACTACGATTCGCGATGCGATTGGTTACGTGCCGCAGGATAACTTCCTTTTTTCCACCACCATCACCGACAACATCGCGTTAGGTGTACAAGAGGCGAGCGAACGACAAGTAATGGAAGCGGCAAGGATTGCACAAGTGCATGACAATATCGTTGAATTCCCACACGGGTACGAGACCATGCTGGGAGAACGTGGCGTTACCCTATCTGGGGGGCAAAAACAACGCGTCTCCATTGCCCGCGCTATCCTTAAAAATCCCCGCATCCTCATTATGGATGATAGCTTGTCTGCGGTGGATACCAAGACGGAAGACGCTATTTTATCTGGCCTAAAAGACATTCTGTCAGCGCGCACCAGCATTCGCATTGCCCACCGAATTTCCTCCATTCAGGATGCGGACGAAATTGTTGTCATCGACGAGGGCCGAATCGTCGAGCGGGGGAACCACGATACGCTGTTGCAACACGGCGGTATCTATGCCGAGCTTTATCGAATGCAGCAGTTGGAAGACAAAATTGCCATTAACGGAGACTAGAGGCGAATCATGGCAGACATCATACAAGACGAAGAGATCATGGGAAAAGCATATGACAGCAAGATTATGAAGCGCTTATTGGGATTTGCGAAGCCGTATGCGGGATGGATTTTTCTCTGCATTTTTATGCTGCTCATCATGACAGTCTCGAATCTGGCTAGACCATATATCATGAAAATTGCGATCGACGACCACATCACCGCCTTTAATCAACCGATGATTGTTGCACCCGTTAACGCACCTAAAGGGGCTGTGATTGCCCTACAGGGGCAACGCTATATCCGCATTCAGGATATGCCCAGCCGATCTACACTCCCATCGGAAGGTTACCAAATTGTAACCATCAACCGTGCAGATTACCTGATCAAAGCACCGATCAGCGTATTCCACCCTACTGGTCACCTCACGCCCATTATAGGTGCTGCAAAAAAGCAAGGGCATACTATCATCATCTCCGGCCACTCTTATCCGGAAGTTCCGCTCTCCCCCGCTGCCATTAAAGTGATTCACAGTCACGATGCGAATGGCGTAATGAATCTGGGCCTATTGTTTTTGATCCTTATCGTGGTAGGCGTAGTGTTAAATTACATTCAAACTTATGTGCTGCAGTGGACCGTGCAACGCATCATCTACCAAATTAGAAAACTGATTTTCGAGCATATCCAAGGCCTGTCGCTTGCTTTTTTTGACCGCAATCCCGTTGGTCGTCTGGTCACCAGAGTCATGAACGACACCCAGACACTGAATGATATGTATGCCAACATCATGGTGAATATTTTTAATGACTTTTTTATCTTGCTTGGGATCATCATTGTGATGCTGCAAATGAACTGGCAATTAGCGCTGCTCGCTTTCATCGCGATACCACTGATCGGCATCGCAACGAGCATCTATCGCATCGTCGCAAGGCAAGCTTATCGCCAAGTACGAGTCAAGCTAGCCAAAATCAACGCATCCCTTTCCGAGAATATTTCCGGCATCCGCATCATCCAATTATTTAACAAACAACGCCAAAGTTTTGAGCAATTTGAGGAAATCAACCGTGACCACTTTCAATCCAGTTGGAAAGAAATGACGGCCAATGCCGTATTTCGTCCCTCCATGGACCTGATTTATGACTTTGTGCTGGCTATCCTCATCTGGTTTGGAGGCGGGCGCGCGATTTCGCACCTCATCAATTTTGGGACGCTATATGCGTTTATCACCTATGTGGAACAATTTTTCCAGCCAATCAACGACCTTACAGAAAAATACAATATTCTTCAATCCGCCATGGCATCCTCTGAACGCATTTTCATCCTGCTTGATACTGAGGACCGAATACAGAACCCCGAGATCCCTGTCACCCTTCCTAAAGTGGTGGGACGGATTGAGTTTGAACATGTGTGGTTTGCCTATCAGGGAGAGGATTGGGTATTAAAAGATGTCAGCTTTACGGTAGAACCTGGTCAGACCGTGGCGTTTGTTGGCGCTACCGGCGCGGGAAAAAGCTCCATTCTCAGCCTGATTTCCCGACTGTATGATGTGCAAAAAGGGTGCATCAAAGTGGATGGCGTTGACATTCGCCAAATGAATAAAGAGGAACTTCGCCACCATATTGGGGTGGTGTTGCAAGATGTGTTCCTATTTACAGGTGATGTCGCATCGAACATTCGGTTAAATCAATCCGATATCACTGATGCCACCATCATAGACATTATCGATAAAGTAAACGCTACTCACTTTATCAAAAAATTACCTCATGGCATTCATGAACCTGTACAAGAACGAGGATCGACTTTTTCCTTTGGCGAAAGACAGCTTCTATCCTTCGCCCGTGCGCTTGCGTATGACCCTACCATTCTGGTGCTTGATGAAGCAACCTCCAATATCGATACAGAGACAGAGGTACTCATCCAAAACGCACTCGAAACCTTGATGGAGGGGCGAACCACATTGATTGTCGCCCACCGCTTATCCACTATCCAGCATGCGGATCAGATCATCGTCATGCACAAAGGTAGGGTCAGGGAAAAAGGAACCCACCAAGCGCTTTTGCAACTTGGTGGGCTATATCACGACTTATATGAACTTCAATACCAGGAGCGTACGACTGCTTAATACAATCCCCAAATTTCCCTTGTGGGATCGTCCGCATCAGGTACTGCTTCTGTTTCCTCCACAGTGCCTTCTTCCGCCACAGCGACAGGGGTTAAGACTGCGTTTTGAAGCATTTGCTCCTGTCGTTGCAATTCTAACATTTCCCGAACCACTCGTCTAAAAGGCTCTTCTGGCACCGTGATGGTGGCAGGCCCTGTCAAACTGCATTGGCATGCGAGGCGATACCCCATGGTCAACTTTTCTTCCGTCAGGTGACGCAATTCCATTTTAGAAGGAACACTCAAATCTGTCTTGCTCTCCACAAGCACTTTGCAGGTGCCACACGATCCGTGCCCCCCACACTTGTGAGGCAAAGTGATTTTTCCCAGTTTCGCTGCTTCCATCACACTTTGTCCGCGATCTACTGCAATTTCTGCACGTTGAGGCTGAAACCTCACTGCTACTTTATCCATTCATTAATCACCACTCTTGCTGCACATTTTATCATCAATCTGCCAATACTTCTTCAGCAATCTTTTCTACAGGAGGAAAAATATTAACCCTCGTAATGCGAAGATTGTCTGCTTCCGCCACTACAAACCTAGCCCCTTCAAATTCAATCTCAAGTCCCACTTTGAGAGGGCCAGTCAATTGGGAATAAAGCCAACCGCCAATTGTATCCACTTCTTCGTCGGATAGCGTAAATCCAAAAAGTTCATTCACTTCTTCAATTAACATTCTTGCGTCAATCGAAAAATAGCCTTCCATCTCTTCTACTGGCGGACGCTCTTCATCGAATTCGTCCTGAATTTCGCCTACCAGTTCTTCAATCACGTCTTCTAGCGATACCATGCCCGCTGTCCCGCCGTACTCGTCAATAACAATAGCGAGCCCAGATCGCTCCCGTTGCAATACTTTTAGCACATCGTCGATGCCGAGTGCTTCAGGTACGGTCACGATTTTTCGCGACAGCTTTCGAATGGCATCAGGCGTATCGGTGCCTCCGCGCAAGACGTAACTGAACAAATCTTTACTATGAATAAGGCCAACCACATGATCCTTATCATCGTGACAATACGGGAACCTCGTATGCCGATCATTTTGAATGACTTCCAAACACTCTTGAAGCGACTGATCAGTAAATAAGCACACCATATCAGTTCGGGGTACCATGATTTCCCTTGCCACCCTATCGGCAAAGGCAAACACGTTGTCAAACAATTCCCTCTCTGTTTCGTCGATCTCGCCGCTTTCATGACTTCGCGTCACGATCATCCGCAGCTCTTCTTCCGAATGTGCCATTTCCACACCAGAGTTGACAGAAATGTTGGCAATGCCAAGCACTCCTGAAGCAGATTTGTTCAATACCCAAATAAAAGGGAACATGATATTATAAAACACTTTTAATGACCACGCGGTGCCCATCAACCAACCTTCAGCCCGGGAAATCGACAATGTCTTTGGCACCAGTTCCCCGAACACGATTTGCAAAAAAGTGACTAAGGCAAACGCAACCACAGCGGATACCACACTAATTAGCGTAGAACTGCCTTTATTGAACGCAAAAAATGCAGATTTAATCACAGGAGTGAGCGATTGATCCGCCGTCCAGCCCAGTCCAAGCGATGCAAGCGTGATGCCAAGTTGTGTAGCCGATAGATAGGCATTGATATTGTTGATCAAGTCAAAGGCATGTTTCGCCTTTTTATTGCCTTGTTGCACGTACTGCTCGATACGAGTACGCCGAGTCCTAACAATCGCAAATTCTGCAGCAACAAAGTAACCATTGATCACCACAAGTACGATTGCCCATAAAAAATCCATCAATTCGTTGGTGGTTATGCCCACTTACTCCCCATGCCAGTCCCTGGATGGCATTATAAAGAAGTCGCCATCTGGAAATGGCGGGAATTCACCTCCAGGATTCCTGCCCTTCAATTTCTCATTGCATTTTAATGTAAGTATAACACAAGTGATGGTTCTGGGCTATTTTACAATACCACACTGATTAAACCATCAAAAAAACCATCTCCCTCATCGAGAAGATGGTTTTTCCTGAAACATTTTATACCCTCGATCCCTTAATTGCCTGATATTCCAAGCGGCAAGCAATACTGCGATCAGACTCAATAGCACGAGGAGCCATAGGATGGCATTCATGCCTCGGAAATGAAATCCGATATAGACAAGAAATAAAAGATAGGCGACGAGATTGGCCCACCATCGATGAAAAATCATATCGACGATAAAGCTCAGGCCGTAAAACACGACCAATGTAAGAATACCCAATATAACCACTTGGATCACCCTAAGCTCACCTCGTCACCTATTGTATTTAATTATTGGCTGTAATTCTATCTCTCAATTCTCGCCTCAAGACTTTTCCGGTCATATTTTTCGGTAATTCGGTCACAAACAGATAGCGACTTGGTTGCTTGTATTTAGCCAGATTTTCTTTGCAGTACTCGCGAATGGCTTCTTCGCTAAGCCGCTCATCTTTTCTAACGATGAACGCCACCACTGCTTCACCGTACTCGTCGTCAGGAGCGCCGATGACAGCTACTTCGACAATGCCATCAATCCGGAACAACACTTCTTCCACTTCGCGCGGATAGACATTGTAACCGCCGACAAGGATCATGTCCTTTTTGCGATCCACGATATAGAAATACCCGTCTTCGTCCATTCTCGCCATATCTCCGGTATGCAGCCAGCCATTACGAAGCGCCGCTTCCGACTCCTGTGGTCGATTCAAATAGCCTTTCATCACATTCGGACCCCGAACCACCAGTTCTCCCACTTCGCCTACAGGAACTTCCTGATCATTCTCGTCAAACACTTTTTGCTCCACGAGCGGAACGCTAATACCGATAGACCCGACTTTGCGTGGACGTCCATCCACAGGTGTGAACGCTGTAACAGGAGAGGCCTCGGACAGCCCATACCCTTCAAGAATCTGTACGTCAAAGCGCCTTTCAAACGCTTCCATCACAGCCACCGGCATCGCGGCTCCGCCTGAAATACAGTACCGCAAACTATGCAAATCGTACGATGTATCCCCCGCAGCTTGCATCATAAAGTTATACATGGTGGGAACACCAGCAAAAATGGTCGCCTTTTTATCCTGGATGACTGACAATACTTCGAGCGGACTGAACCTGGGTAGAATAATCATATGTGCGCCCTTGTATACAGAGGTATTCAGGCACACGGTCAAGCTGAACACATGAAAAATAGGCAAAACAGTCACTACCCGATCATTTTCAGAATAGCCCAGAAACTCACCAGCCGTAAAGGCGTTGGAACTTAGATTCTGATGCGTGAGCATTGCCCCTTTGGGGGTACCCGTGGTTCCCGATGTATAGAGAATGACTGCGGTATCATCCAAACTCAGATGGGGTTGATAGGAAACGTTTTCAATGGAGTCATGTTGAATAAAGTCTTCAAAGCGCAAAATTCCTTGAGGCACCTTCTCAGCCCCCACTGCAATCAGTGTGAGCCCCGGCAACATGGCATTCAAGGCGCCTGCCATTTCTGCAAACTGCGCGGGCGCTACTACCGCTTTGGCACCACTATCCTTCAGCATGTAAAGGATTTCATTAGGGGTATAGAGAGGATTCATGGGCACACAATACATGCCCAAACGAAATGCGCCGTGATAAGCGAGAAGAAATGCATCGGAATTAGGAAGAAGGATAGCCAGCCCGTCTCCTTGGCGCAATCCCAGATCATAAAGAGCGCCACTGACGTTGGATACCAGTCTATCAAACTGAGCATAGGTGACGTCTCGTCCCGCGAATGTATACGCCACCGATTCAGGCAACTTGGATGCCGTGTGTTTAAGGTTTGCATTCAAGTGATTAAACTCCACTACAGCAACCTTCTTTCATTTATTCATTCTTAAAATTAGGCTCACGTTTTTCCATAAAGGCATGTACGCCTTCTTTGCTGTCTTTGGTCTGAAACACTTCATCAAATAATTTGGCCTCTACTTGCACCGCTTCGTCCAGAGGCAGATGAATGCCGTCCATCACCGCTCTTTTAATGAGGGAAAGCGCAGGCAAGCTTTTGGAAGCAATTTGAGAGGCAAGCGCCACCGCATGTTCGAGTGCCTTGCCTGGTTCCGCAAGCGCATTGACCAAACCAATTCGATACGCTTCTTCAGCTGATATCGGTTGACCCGTAAACATGAGTTCCTTGGCCTTCCCTTCACCTACCAGTCGAGGTAAGCGTTGTGTACCGCCAGCGCCAGGAAATATCCCGAGGTTGATCTCTGGGAATCCAAGCTTCGCGTTGGTATCGCACACGCGCATGTCACAGGCAAGCGCCAGTTCCAAACCTCCGCCAAGTGTAAAGCCGTTTAGTGCGGCAATTGTCGGTTTTGGAAAAAAATCAATCGTATTCATCAATTCATGGAAGCGTTGCGCCATGTGGTAAGCTACGCCAGGCTGACCAAGCGCATCCGGAAATTCTTTAATATTGGCGCCCGCCATAAACGCGCGGTTGCCCTCACCGGTCAACACGATGACGACGACTTCCGGATCATTTTCCACAGAAAGATAGGCTTGCAACAATTCCTTGGCAACAGATTGGCTCAATACATTCATGGGTGGATTATCGATGGTGATGATCGCCAGTCCGTTTTCCTTCTTCATATGCACTAAATCTGGCATACCTTGCCCTCCCTTTTGACTGATCAGTCAATCATTTATAGTGTAACATACCCCTTGATTCCTTTAGCCTCT
>JAJZAS010000062.1 GCA_021799325.1 Bacillota bacterium
GATCTAAGATAACTTTCATAAAATTCCCATCCGTTGTCGGGGAATTGACTCTCATGAGCGCGAATCGCCTTTAATTTTAAGTCCCAGGTAGATGTCACATCGATGTAGGTATTGGGTTTTGCAGTGAAGGTAAAACCAATCGCACGTACGGTGTGCAAATCGTAAGGGGCAGTGAGTGTACCGATATTACCCAAATTACTGAAAAGTGTTGCGGCAGCGGTGGCAAATCCCACTGTTCGATGTGCAGGATGGGACTCATAGGGAAGCCAAGGATCGACCGTCAAAACGGTATCAGGCTTGAATGTGCGTATCGCCTGCAATATGTCATTTTGCAAATTTTCTTCAGGAATGTACTTGGCATCGTCATAATCTAACCATAGATAGCGGGAAACTCCGAGCAGTTCTCCTGCCGTCTGCTGTTCTTTTTGCCTTCGCATGGCTAGCGCTTTTTTGTCCGTAGGGGAAAAGGTTCCTGCGCTCCCATCTGTAACGGTGAGGTAAATGACGGTTTTCCCTTCAGAAGAAAGTTTGGCAATGGTTCCGCCGAATGAAACCTCCATATCATCCGGGTGAGGCTGAACGCAGAGTATTATTTTAGCATCTTGTACGTCTGGAACGGTCAGCATGTCTGAAATATTCATGGGAATCCTCCTCTTCACTCCTAAACGTTATGTTACAGATTGATACAACTGTTTTTGATTCTTCATGACATGTTGTTTTCTAAGCGGGTAAAACACGAAAATGATTAGTCCAATGATTAGTGCCAACATGGGAATCAAAGTAATCATCAGCTTAAACCCAAGTAACGCCGAAGTCGTTTGATGAGCAGAGTGGGTGTAGCCGGATGCCGTTAACACGATGGTAGTGACGATGGCCTGCGCTGGAGTACAAAGTCCCACAATTAACCCGTGAATACCGTAGAAAATCCCCTCTCGACGATCCCCCGTCTTGAGTTGGTCCTCATCAATCACATCGGATATTAAGACATCGGTCAAAATCAAGATGGCAGAAAGGCCAATCCCAATGGCTAGTCCGCATAACAGTGCTGTGACAAAGTTTTTGGCAAAGAAAAACGGCAAGAGTGCCAGACCAAATAAAATAATCGCAATGATAGCGGTGCGAAATGCGCCAATACGTGGAATTACCGCGCTCCAGACATATACCAGCGGCAAGGCGACTACCAGCGTCCCAAGTAGCAGTAGAGATTGCTGTGTGCCGCTTAAACTGAGGTTGTATTTGGCGTAGTAAGAAAGATCAGCAGTCAGCATGGTAAATGCAAATTGCACAAAAAATCGCATACCGACAAATGTCAGGAAAGATCGGTTGAAAAGCGTGTATTTTAGGGCTTGGCGTACAGATAAAGTTACTGTATGAGCGGAAGCTTCACTTTGGTTTAGTGCCTGTTCCCGTCGATGACGAAGATCAAAACTGGGAATGGTGGTCAAAAGCGTGGCAATGCCAAGTATGCCAAAAATGATGGCCATCGGTCCCCAGCCAATATTGGAAGCGATCATTTGGGGTAATGCGAGACCGGCAATGAGTCCAATGATGCCAAACATCTGCTTCCATGCGGACGCAGAGGCACGGGCGGTTGAGGTATGAAACAATTCCGGAAATAACGCAGACCAGTTTACCATGGTGATGTTAAAAAGTGTATCATAGAGCAATGCTGTGACAAAAAAGTAGGCAGTGAAAAGGAGCACTTTGGTTGCCGGGAATGGTGGAATCCATACTAAAATAAAGGTTACTCCCAGGGGGACTGCACCGTAAATGATGAAAGCCACTCGCCGTCCCCATCGGGATGACACCCGGTCAGAGAGATACCCTAAAAAAGGATAGACGAGCGTGGCATAAAGCGCCTGGATTGTGGCTGCCAAACCAATCCATAAAGGACTGCCTTTCAACGTATCAATATAATAAAACTGAACATAGGTGCCGAAGGCTAAACTGAGTAAATTGGCGGGTATCGACCCACTTGTATAGGAAATAACTTTTTTAAGCGCTTTCATATATCGGCTCCTTTTTGTGAAAATGGCCCCCCATATTCAGGGAAGCCATGATGTCCATATACATCTATTTATTATGCAAAATAATTGCTGTTATTGATTAGCCGCTTCGTTTTGATCTGCAATGGCCACTGTTTTGTTGATGCTTGTTGCAGCTGCCTGAGATTGAACCTCTGCATTGATTTGTTCTGGCAGCATGGAAGTCATCTGGGAAGCAAAATCTGTAATGGAACGAACAAGTACGGTTTTTTCTTCGTTAAGCCGGTTGATCTCTGCGGTAAGTTCCTTGTTTTTAACCAAAGATTCCCACAGTTGGGTTTCTAGTCTTTGGATTTGTTTGGCGTCTGTTGTCCGAACTTCTTCAATTTCTGTACTCATTCTGTCATATTCTAGTTTCATGTGGGCGACTTGTTCCTGCATATTCTGGTATTCACGGCTGGAAGAAGATTTGAGTAACTCATAGGATTCAGATAGTTGTTGATGTTGTTTTATCGAATCTTGCAATTTTTGTACGGTTTCATATAGTTCTTGTTCTTTTTCCGCATAACGGAGTTCCAATTGATGAACCTCATCTTCGAGAGAACGTATGGATTGATTGGCATCACCCAAATTTGTTGTCTGTTCATTGTAAAGTTGTTCAATTCTTTTACGATCTTCAATCATTTCAATGACTGAATTGATCAGGCGGTCAGAAGTTGTGTTCTCGCCATCGCTATAGGACTTTAGTCCCTCATTAACTGGCTTTTGAGTGATCTGTTCATTCAATTTGACAATTCTTGTTTTTAATCCTGTTTGCCTAGCCCGATAGAATTCTTCTTTGCATGTCCGCTTGATAAATACATTCCAACGCCAGTAATTTGTCCGCTTTTTATGTAACCCACCGGTCTCGTATTCAAATTGCTCACATGCATCCAATACCGACCCGCCGTGGGAAACATGGCGTAAAATTAGATTTTTTAGCTGACTGCTCTTTTCGGACGTCCATTTGGCCGTCGAATTTGCGTACGCCATTGTTCCAAATCCACCCCTCGTGATTATATGCCTATAGCTTACCATTTTAACGCCAAAATTCAACATTAATAAATAATCGTTCGAAACTGAATTAAAGGAGAATAAAATTTGCCATGCTTTTTCCGACTTGATTCAACACGTCCGCTGGTTGAACCAGTGCAATCCGAATATAACCCTCACCCTCTTTTCCAAAACCGATTCCTGGAACAGTGATGATTCCTGTTTCCTGCAGTAGATTCTTTGCAAATTGCTTGGATTCAATGTTTTTGGGTGTTTTTAGCCAGACAAACATGGTGCTCAGCGGTTTTTTGACTGACCAACCGGACTCGATGATCGGAGAAAGCAGCGCATCTCGGCGAAATTGATATTCCATGCGATTCATTTCGATAAAATCCTCAGCGTTTTTCAGTGCTTTGGCCCCTGCATATTGTATCGCGGAAAATACACCGTAATCGATTTGTGATTTCAATTTGCCAAGTGATTTTAGTATTTGCCGATTTCCCGCAGCAAATGCCAAACGAGGACCAGCAAAGTTGAATGTTTTGGAAAAGGAATGCAATTCGATTCCCACATCAATGGCGCCTGGCGTTCGCAAAAAAGAGGGGGCTTGATAGCCATCAAACACTAGCTCAATGTAGGCCGCATCATGGATCACCATTATGCGCTGCTGTTTGGCGAATTCCACCACTTCGGAAAAAAATTCAGGAGTGGCGACAGCGGAAGTGGGATTGCTCGGGAAGTTCAGTACGAGCATTTTTGCTTTTTTCAAAACATCGTGAGGAATGGTTTTAAAGTCGGGCAAGAATTCATTTTCCTCTATTAAAGGTAAAAAATAAGGGATGCCGCCCGCTAAGTGAACAGCGACCTCGTAGATGGGGTAGCCTGGGTCGGGAATCAGCACAACATCTCCAGGATTGATAAACGCCAGTGTCAAGTGTGCCAAAGCGTCCTGCGCTCCAATGGTCACGAGCACTTCCTCATCTGGTGAAACAGACACCTGATAGCGACGATGTAAAAATTCACTGATTTCGTGCTTAAAAGCCTCAGTGCCTTCTGTGCGTTGATAACCAAATACACCAGGTTCGTCGAGCACGTTTTTTAATACTTCTGGAAGTATTACCGGAGGGGGCATATCTGGTGAACCGATGCCAAGGTCAATCACGGGCTTTCCCGCACTTTTTCGCGCTTTTGCGATCTCGGCCATTTCGTAGAAAACTGCCCCAGAAAAAAGCTCCATTCGTTTTGCTTCGCTAAACATTTGCTACCTTCTTCCCGATTTTCGTTATTGTATATTATACATAAAGGAAATCCAGCAATGAAAACTGTAAATTAAAAACAGGAGTGAGCACAACTAAGTGAAGAATTCTGATGCGCATGTCATTGTGATCGGAGGTGGTCCAGCAGGTCTTTTTGCGGCAATCGCGGCAGGGCAACTGGGGGCGCGGGTGGTTCTCTTGGAAAAAGGGGACCGGTTGGGCAGAAAATTGATGATTTCTGGTGGGGGAAGGTGCAATGTTACCAATTCGCGAGGAATTGAACATTTAATCGAGAATACACCTGGAAACGGGAAGTTTTTACATAGTATTTACGCCAAATGGGCCAACCAAGAGATTGTACAGTTTTTTCGTGATCGGGGTGTGGAGCTAAAAGAAGAAGATCACGGGCGGCTTTTTCCTGTCACAGATCGTGCGTCTACCATTTTACAGGCGCTGGTGAATGAACTGAAACGATTGGGAGTCGAAATAAAGCTTGATCATCCGGTTCGCCAACTTGTCATCGAAGAAGGTCAAATTAGTGGCATTCAAACGGATCAAGGTCTCTTACCAGCAGCAGCAGTGGTTATCGCGACAGGTGGCGTCACTGCGAAAGCTACAGGGTCTAGCGGTGATGGTTACGCATTTGCAGAAAAATTAGGGCATAAAATCATTCACCCATACCCCACCTCAGTGCCCATTGTTTCAAGGGATGAGCGTATTGTTTCACGTAAGCTTCAGGGAATTGCCGTTCGGAATGTGAATGCAAAGTTGCTCGTAAATGATAAGAAGGTATTGGCAAATGAGGAAGGGGATCTGCTTTTTACACATTTTGGGCTCTCGGGTCCTCTGCCGTTACGGCTTAGTCAATACTTGGTGAAAGAAAAAGCAAAAAAACCTTCTCATGATTTTTATGTGCAAATTGATTTTGCGCCTGACCAGACTGTTGATTCACTAAAAGAAAAATTTCGGCTGTTTTCCAATCAGTTTCCTAAAAAGTTACTGAAGCAATCTCTTAAGGAATATGTGCCCGAAAGGTTAGCAGAAGTTTTACTCCAGGAAATCGGATTGGATCAAAAAACGGCTGGAGATTGGGCAAAATCAGATTGGGAAAAGCTATCATTAACCATTAAAAAATGGAAAATAAAGGTCGAAGATACACTTGGTTTAGAAAAGGCATTTGTGACAGGTGGTGGGGTGGAGTTAAAAGGAATCGAACCGCAGACGCTTGCTTCGAAGTTGACAAAGGGCGTGTATTTTGCGGGTGAAGTACTCGATGTTCACGCGCATACTGGGGGTTACAATATCACTGCCGCATTTTCTACAGGTTATATTGCGGGTCAAAACGCGGCTCAATATGCACTAGGTGGTGGGAACTAGCGCAATGGACACAATTTTTATGAAGGAAATGAGTTTTTATGCGTTTCATGGCGTATATCCAGAAGAGAATCGTCTGGGACAGCGTTTTTTAGTGTCATTGGAATTGGATTGTGATCTTAGAAAAGCAGGAGCGAGTGATGATCTTTCCCTATCAGTCGATTATGCCGAAGTGTATAATATGACGAGTGAAATTGTGCAGGGTAAGCCCAGAAAACTAATCGAAACGGTGGCAGAGGACGTGGCGAATGCCATTTTGGAGAAGTATCCACAGGTTTTTAGCCTCAAAGTGAAAGTGGAAAAACCAGAGGCGCCAATACCGGGATCATTTAGTTCGGTGGGTGTCATGATTAAAAGAGAAAGAACACAGGAGAATCAATGATGGAAGCCAAAAGAGTGAGCGAATCGAAAACGTACATGACTGATTTGGTGCTACCTCCAGATGCGAATGCGTATGGCAATATTTTTGGCGGTCTGGTGATGGCATACGTGGACAAAATCGCAAGCATCACTTCGATGCGTCACTGTCGCAAACCGGTGGTCACTGCGTCTACAGACAGTGTTGATTTTCTGGCGCCAATCAAAGTGGGTGACACCATACAACTCGAAGCGTTTGTCTCTTGGACTCACCATACTTCTATGGAGATCTTCGTGAAAATTGAATCGGAAAACTTACTCACGGGTGAGAAAAAATTAACAGGCACCTCTTATCTGACATTTGTCGCGATCGATGAGGAGGGACGTCCTGTTGAAGTGCCTGCCATTATTCCGGAAACAGATGAGGAAATCTGGCATTACCAAACCGCTCCATCGCGCAGAGAGCAGCGGTTGCAACGAAAAGCGGAGAGGCTTAAGGTGTCCAATCCCTATCATCACCAATAATCCTCAGCAGGGGTGGGAATTGCATTGCTGTCATTGACAGATCGTTATGATGTAGAGAGCATTGATCCGCTTTGTGACGGTTGGCAGTTTGGACTAGGGTATGACACGCGATTGCAGCGTCAGGTGCTGATTGCGATGATATCCAACCAAGTGGCTGATCAAAATTGGTTCAATGAATGGTTGCAACATCGTAGTGCTGTTTCCCATCCCTATGTTGCAGAATTGCTCGATGGAGAACGCTTAAAAGATTCTTTTTTGTGTATTTTTTCAAGAACAGCTCATGTCCAAATCGGTCTGCCCTCTTTTTCTGACCAACAGATTTATGAAGCGGTAGAGAAAATTATTCAGGGAACCAGGGTGCTATTTCGAGAAAAAATTCATTTTCGCTTCAGCGCAGGACAAGTGTTATGGGATGGGGAAAACCCGCGATTACTTGGCTTGCCGATGAGCACTGCCAACAAAGAGAACCTCAGCGAAGGAAATCCAACTGCCATTTCAAATTACACAGCAAGTTTGTTGGAATGGAACGCATCTGTCCATACCGAGGGGAAACGATCTTCTTCAGTCCCCGTTAAGTCAGGCTTGAGCAGATTAAAAGAGGCAATGAGTCCTGGTGATGAAGGATTTAATGAATTAATCGTAGTGCTGCATGCGATGGAGAATCGACAAGACATCATTGTTTCAGATTCAGAAGCCACTTTGGTTGAGGACAACGATGAGTACGAAGAAACTGAAGAGGATTTTGAGTTAATTGAAGAGCGCGCAGTGACGGCTTTTCCACTTCGAAGTTGGTTGATCCTAGCACTTGTCATCATTGTAGTGGTCGCTGGACTTGTATGGTGGTTTGGCAGACCGAGAACAACGGGTTCAGCGCAACATTACAGCGGCAATTCATCATTGCCAACGCAGAAAATAGCCAACACCGAAAAAACCAATCAACGAGTAATGCCTAATCTTATTGGTGACTCCCTATCTGAAGCCATCAACAAATTAGAACAAAAAGGAGTTCAACGTGGGAATATCAGCCTGATGATGAAAAACACCAACGATAGCACTAGTCAAATCATTGCAACAACTCCATTAACTAACCAAAAGTTGGCGAACGGTCAGAAGGTTGATCTGACAATCGGAGTGCCAAGTGGAAGTGTTTTGGTGCCAGATCTGAGCGGATTAAACGTGAGTACTGCAGCGCAGCAACTTTTAGCTTTACAATTGCATTATTCTTACGTGTATAAGAATTCGTCCCTTGCAAATAAAGGGAAAGTAATCGCTCAGGCTCCTGAACCGTATACAGTAGTACCAAAAAATTCCCAAGTAAAATTTGTAGTCGCCACCAGTTATTAAAGGGCTATATTTTAAAAAGGAGGTAAGAGGATGAAAGACGTTTATATCATAGGGGGAGCAAGAACTCCCTTTGGAACTTTTGGAGGCTCTTTAAAAGAGGTTCCAGCAGAGGAACTGGCGGTGACGGCCAGTTTAGCTGCCATCAAAAGAGCAGGCATTGAAGGGAGGCAAATTGACAATGTCGTATTTGGCAATGTCGTTCAGTCTTCACCAAACGCTGCCTATTTTGCCCGACATGTGGGACTTCGCGCGGGGACGCTAGAATCGACGCCTGCGTTAACGGTCAATCGACTGTGCGGTTCTGGATTACAAGCAGTCGTATCTGCAGCCGAATCCATTATGCTTGGGTATAGTGAGATTGGTTTGGC
>JAJZAS010000063.1 GCA_021799325.1 Bacillota bacterium
CAATAATCGGGGAGGTTGATTGAATTTGTTTCGGGAAATATGCAAAGGTAAGATTCACCGCGCGACAGTCACAGAAGCTGCACTTGACTATGTGGGCAGCATTACGATCGATCGCGCATTGATGGATGCGGCAAACCTGCGCCCCTATGAAATGGTACAGGTAACCAACGTCTCCAATGCCGTGCTATGGCGTACGTATGCCATCCCTGCAGAAGCAGGATCCGGCACCATCTGCTTAAACGGGCCACCGGCTCGTTTATTTCAACCGTCAGATCTGGTGATCATTTTGTCACTCGCCACCGTCACGGATGAAGAATACGAAAATACCACTGCAAATGTAGTGCATGTGGACGGAAAGAATCAAATTACAAAAATTGAATCCCATCACCTGTGGGAATTATAGAATATTTTCGTCACACACAAAAGGCTGGAATCAGTGATAAACTGATCTAGCCTTTTTTTATTGCGCTCCATTCAGGATTTGTTCGGCCAATCGATACAATACTGAGGGGCTAACCACTTCTTGTCTCCCAAGCACAGGATGAATGGTGTACGCCTGTGCGATCCATCTTCGGCCACTGACTTTTCTAAGCCCTATCGCAGTAAAAGTGATGCCATCCATTTGTACATCTATCGGAAATTTTGGAATATCCATCTTCCCACTTCCTTCTAGGTCCGCACCTCTATTTTCAATGGAAACGCTCGGAAAAGCAACTTTTATGTTTACGCTTTCAAATAAGACTCAATTTTCAAACATGCCATGGGCAAATAATTATGAGTTAAAATGAAGTTTGGGTGCTTTGAGAGTGAATCATTTACTGTCATATTTCAGACAAAGGTGGCCATATCCATGAAAACAGACATTGAAATTGCCCAAGCTGCACACCTTCTCCCCATCAGGGACATTGCCAATCAATTGGGACTTGCTGAAGAAGATTGGATTCCTTACGGACACGACAAGGCGAAAGTCGACCTAACACTTTTACATAAGCTAAAAAACAAGCCTGATGGCAAACTTATCTTGGTCACCGCGATGAGCCCCACGCCGGCAGGTGAAGGTAAATCCACCGTCACTGTAGGCTTATCACAGGCGCTAAACAAAATAGGAGTCCGCGCTATCGCAGCACTGCGTGAACCTTCTCTTGGCCCAAATTTTGGAATGAAAGGCGGTGCAGCAGGTGGCGGATATTCTCAAGTTGTTCCCATGGAAGACATCAATTTACATTTTACTGGTGACTTTCACGCCATCACCGCTGCTCATAATCTGCTATCCGCTTTAATTGATAACCATCTTTATCAAGGCAACGCCCTGCAGCTCGACCCAGACCGCATCTCGTGGAAACGCGTGCTAGATATTAACGACCGTGCGCTTCGCGATGTGGTCATCGGACTTGGTGGAAAAAAGAACGGAGTCACGAGAGAGACTGGTTTTGATATTACGGTCGCTTCAGAAATCATGGCAATCCTATGTCTAGTCGAGAACACATTCGAATTAAAAGAAGCGTTATCCCGCATCCTCATTGGCTATACCTATGATCGCACTCCCGTATACGTCAAGGACCTTGGTGCAGAAGGGGCGATGGCCACCCTTTTAAAAGACGCCATTCACCCCAATTTGGTACAAACACTGGAAAATACCCCTGCATTTATTCACGGTGGTCCTTTTGCCAACATTGCACATGGCTGCAACAGTCTGATGGCCACCAAAATCGCCCTCAAACTGGGAGAAATGGTCGTGACTGAAGCTGGGTTTGGCTCTGATCTCGGTGCGGAGAAATTTTTTGACATCAAATGTAGAAAAGGCAGCTTGAGCCCCGATGCAGTGGTGATTGTCTCCACGGTACGAGCACTTAAGTACCATGGCGGCATCCCCAAAAAGGAACTCACACAGGAGAATTTAACCGCCATCAAGCGAGGTTTTGCGAACTTAAAGCACCATGCTGCCATTATTGAAAAATACAACGTTCCATTTGTAATCGCACTCAATCGCTTTTCCGGTGATACCCAAGCGGAACTTGACCTCGTTAAGTCACTTTGCGAGGAATCCGGCTTCACCGTGGCACTAACAGAGGTATGGGAAAAAGGCGGGAGCGGCGGCATTGAACTTGCCAGTGCAGTGATCGCAAAAATCGAACAGCCAAGGCTCTTGTTCCATCCACTTTACGATCAAAACCTGTCTATTGAGGAGAAAGTGGAGACGGTCTGCCAGCAGATTTATGGCGCATCTGCTGTAGAATTTACTCCAGAAGCAAGTCGCAACATCGACGAATGCAAGCGTAACGGGTGGGATCATTTGCCGATCTGCATTGCAAAAACCCAGTATTCTTTTTCAGATAATCCTATGCTAGTAGGGGATCCGCAAGAGTTTACCATTACCGTTCGAGAAATTCGCCCAAACTTAGGGGCAGGATTTCTGGTTTGCCTGACGGGGGATATCATGACGATGCCGGGGTTGCCAAAACAGCCTAATGCACTGCGAATCGATGTGGATCAAAGCGGAAAGGTCACTGGGCTTTTTTAAGCCGGTGACTTTTTTTCAATGAGCCTCTGCTACAAATGCAGTGAATTTGTCATAAGGTAGAGGGGGGCTGAAATAATATCCTTGGAAATTATCGCAGCCCCTTTCTACCAAAAATCTTACCTGGTCCGCTGTTTCCACCCCTTCTGCGATGACAGACAATCCCAGGTGACTAGCCATTGCAATAATGGTTTCCACAATCATCTCCGAACTGGGAATGTCCATCATATCCACGACAAACGAGCGGTCAATCTTTAGTTCATTCAAGGGTAAATTTTTCAGATAAGCGAGCGAAGAATAGCCTGTCCCAAAATCATCGATCGAAAAATGAACTCCTAATTGGCTGAGACGTTGCATTTTTGCTATCGTGTTCTCCGCATAATCGATGAGCACACCTTCTGTTACCTCAATAGTCAAATAGTGCGGGTCAATTCCTGTTTCCGCGATGATTCCCATTACCATTTCTACAAAATTGGCTTCATGAAACTGTCTGGGACTCACATTCACCGAGACAAAGACATGTTGTCCGGATTCAATGAGTTGGCGCAAAAGAAGACAAGATTGCTTCAACACCCACTCTCCAATCGGTACAATCAATCCCGATTCTTCAGCAATCGGGATAAAACGTGTAGGGCTAATCAATCCGCGCTTTTGATGATGCCAGCGCAACAGTGCTTCTACTCCCCGCAAATTACCATCATGATCCGTTTGCGGTTGATAAACCAGTTCCAATTCGTTACGATCCAGTGCGTAATAGAGATCCTCTTCCAAACTGAAACGATTTTCCGTTGCCATCATCATTTCATCTTCAAACAGGACGATCGTATTTCTTCCCCGATCTTTTGCCACATGCATCGCCATATCCGCTTCTTTGACGATATCTTCGTAAGTCTGATTGTAATTGGAAAAAATAGTGGCACCTATGCTTACCGTTAATGCATACATACTATCGCCTATTGGATAATTCCCTGTGAGTGCTTGATAGATATCGTTCATTGCGTATTGTAACATGGCCCAGGCTGTTTCTTTCTCATTTGCTAAATCACTCATCAAGACAACAAATTCGTCTCCCCCAAATCGTGAAGCAATAGTGCCTGCAGGGAGTACATCCTCCAATTTTTGTGCGACCAAACTCAACAACACATCGCCCATTTCATGGCCCCTGGCATCGTTCAAATATTTGAATCGATCCAAATCGATCAAAATCAATCCACCGATATTTTGTCGTAAACGCGCATTTTCCATGGCCAACTTCAGTTGTTCCATGATTAGCCTGCGATTGGCAAGGCCCGTTAATGGATCATAATGAGACAAGCGTTCAATATTGGCTTCGAGGACCTTCTTTTCCGTAAGATCATAGAAGGTGGCGATGTAATTGACGATCAAATTATTTTCGTTCTTCACCGCGCGAATGGTTATCCATTCAGGGTAGATCTCGCCATTTTTACGCTTGTTCCAAAGTTCCCCTTCCCACGAACCTTGATTTTTTAAACTCTCCCAAAATTGTTCATAAAATAGTTTGTCATGTAATCCTGACTGAAGAATGCTCGGATTTTTACCCACCACTTCGTGTTGCTCATATCCCGTCACTTTGGTGAACGATTGATTGACGCGCAAAATAATGCCATTTGCATTAGTGATGGTCATCGCATCAGCAGTTTCAAATGCCACATCAGCAAGGCGGAGTGTCTCCTCCATTCTTTTGCGGGTCGTCACATCGTGCATCACCGAATACAATAATTGACGATCACCATCGTAGAACGGCGCAGAGTACACTTCCATCATCCGCTTTTCCCCTGAAGCAAGTACGTGCTCATAAACAGAGCGTTCTTTATCGCCATTCATGAACTCACTCATACTAGCGGCCAACTCATCCTGTGAAACCTGACTGATATCCAAAATGTTTTTGCTCAAAAATTCTTCCCGGGTCCAACCATAATGTTCAATGGCTGCTTCATTGACATTGAGCACTCGTCCATTTTTAGGATCAACTAAAAACGCAGGCGCTGTACGATTCATCTCAAATAACATGCGAAAATGTTCTTCACTTTGCTGAAGTGCAGCTTCTGCCGCCTTGTGCTCTGTGATGTCGAGTGCGATGCCTGTGAGAATTTTATGATGGTTCTCATCCTCATCTAACGCCACATAGGAAATTTCAAAAATTCTCGAATTAAATGTAATTTGATCAGTGAAGACTTCCTCATTGATCGTTATTTGCATGGCTAGTCTGATGTGAGATGTTACCTCTGGATAATCCTTATAAATTTCAAATATATTCTCTCCAATCAGCGACTCGGCTTGAATCTCTATATCCTTTAACCGCTTACCCATGGCTGTAATGAATGTGCCACTTGCATCCAGCGCAAAAAGTATCACAGGCAAATTCATCATGGCGGCAGACAAACGCGACTCTGATTGCGACAACGCTTTACGCGTTTGCTTTAATTGCCAGCGTTCCTCTTTTACCATGAGAAAGACCAGCAACAGCGTTAAAATGATATCGAACCCCAGTGAATAGATAGTGGTGGCTTTTTCAAATTGAATGTCACCCATCATGGTATCCATGGATTGGCCTAATCGATTGTGCACCAGGCTTTTGTAATGTACAATCTCAACAATTGCTTTTTTCCATTCTTGCCTGACCACATCTACATTAACTTGTTGGGCCAGCGCAGCTAAATTAGCTGACTTTTCGTTGGCGATCAGGTTGGCTAATTTAATTTGCACCTGATGAGCAAATGGGTTCACGCGCTTGAATACGAGTATGTTGTCCAAAGTCAGCTCGATAGATTGCGCATTTTCGTATTGACTAGTGTATAATTGAAATTCACTCATTTGTTGAAGATGTTGATTTTGAGTCACTTCATTAATGAAGATGGTGAACATGCCCACAAGCATGATGAGGAGAAAGAGTAAGAACAGTCTGCGGTTTTCCCACCACTTCCGGCGCAACTGACCATCTCCCTCCACATTTTACTTTTGCTGCTTTCAATCATTATAAGCCAACTTTTTCGCTAATGGAAAAAGTTTTATTAGTTATCAAGCGAGTTTTAAGGATAGTATGATATATTGAAAATTACTGAGTATGGAATCTTTAGAGGTGAAATCATGCGTATTTTAATTACTGGTGGGGACGGTTTCTGTGGTTGGCCCACCGCACTGTACTTGTCCAACAAAGGCCATGAAGTGGCAATTCTTGATAATGAGATCCGAAGAGAATGGGATCAGGAACTGGGAATTGCCTCTCTTATCCCCATCCCCACGATGGATGAACGGGTGCACGAATGGCAAAAACACGCTCCTGCCCCATTTCGCGCTTATCATGTCGATATGCGGGATTACGATCAGTTGGCGAATGCGATCAGTGAGTTTCAACCGGAAGCAATTGTCCATTTTGCAGAACAGCGCTCCGCACCCTATTCCATGATTAATCGCGAACATGCCGTTTTTACCCAGACGAATAATATCGTAGGTACACTTAACCTGTTATATATCATGAAAGAAATCGTACCGGATTGCCACTTGATCAAACTCGGGACCATGGGCGAATATGGTACACCGAATATAGATATTGAGGAAGGCTATTTAACCATCGAATATAAAGGCAGAACAGACACGCTGCCTTATCCTAAACAACCGCCGTCCATGTATCACTTATCCAAGGTGCATGACAGCCATAACATCATGTTTGCCTGTAAATCCTGGAACCTACGTGCCACCGATTTAAATCAGGGCGTGGTATACGGCGTTCAAACCGAAGAGACGCTGATGCACCCCCTACTTACCAATCGCTTTGATTATGATGATGTGTTTGGCACTGCACTCAACCGGTTTTGTGTAGAAGCGGCTGCCGATCATCCGCTTACCGTTTATGGACTAGGCGGCCAAACCAGAGGATTTATCAATATCAAAGATACGGTAAGGTGCATCGAAATCGCCGCGATGAATCCAGCCAATCCAGGGGAATTCCGCGTGTTCAACCAATTCACAGAAGAATTTTCCGTTCAAGACTTGGCGAATAAAGTCCAAAGTGCCGCAAATAAGCTGAATATCAAAGCACATATAGAACATTTACAGAATCCGCGCGTAGAATTAGAACAACATTATTACCACGCTGCGCATACCAAGCTTGTGGAATTGGGTCTAAAACCTCATCTTCTTCAGGAAGAAGACATCATGTCCTTTATTCAAATGGCAGTGGCGAATAAAGACAACATAAGACTCGAAAAAATTATGCCTTCCGTATCATGGAGGTAAATAATTAGAATTCATCTGGGGGATATTTGTGATACGTACGGCTAGGCTTTGGTTGCTGAGGTTTGGCGGAGGAAGATACCTGAAATTTATGCTTGTGGGTGTGATCAACGCAGTGGTTGACCTACTGGTGCTCAACCTTTGTTTGCTGATTAATCCGACCAAGTCTCCTGGACTGTTGGTTTTATATAACACGATCGCAGTCATCAGTGCCATCGCCACCAGCTATGAGCTTAACCGACGTTGGACATTCTCTGACCGCAGTAAAAATCCGCGGAAAGAGCAGCATCTTTTTTTTGCGCAAGGTATCCTCAATGTACTCTTGAACAACAGTGCGCTGGTCTTTATTTCACGCATCCTGTATTCTATTGACATGCCTTTTATCATCAGCAGCAACCTCTCGAAGGTCATCGCGATGGCCATTTCATCGGGGGTCAGCTATGTTATATTGCGTAACTTTGTTTATCATGCCTGACAGAAAGCAGCGTTGACGGGTGCATCTACTCAGGAGGTTAAGCGGTGAGAATTGCTTTATTTACAGAGACATTTTTACCTTCCACTGATGGCATTGTGACCAGACTTCTGGCTACGATCGATCACTTGTTGGAAGCTGGCCACGAACTAGCCATTGTCGCTCCCTATGGAGGCGAACGGCAATACAAGGGGATACCCGTGTTACCAATAAGGGGCTTCCCCTACCCTTTTTACCCGCAAATTAAATTTTGTTTCCCCACTACGGAAATGGGGACTTTTTTGCGTGAATTCCAGCCTGATTTAATACACGTGGTCAACCCTGTCGTGCTTGGGCTGGGTGGTATTTATTATGCAAAAAAAATGCGCTTACCGCTCGTTGCCTCCTTTCACACCCATCTTGCAGCATACGCGCATACCTACCACGTGCCATTCCTTGACCCTGTGGCTTGGCGCTACTTGAAAACCATTCACAATCTAGCGTCTGTAAATCTTGCGACTTCGAAAACTATGGTTAATGAATTGATAGACAGAGGATATCGCAATGTACGCTGGTGGGAAGGGGGCGTAGACACTGATCGATTTCACCCTCAATTTCGCTCTGAAGCCATGCGAAACCAACTCACCGATGGCCATCCTGAACAGTTTATCCTTCTTTATGTCGGTAGACTGGCGCATGAAAAAGATCTCGATCAAATTCGCCCATTGCTAGACAGGATGCCGAATCTCAGCATTGCATTCGTCGGTGACGGTCCTGAGAGGGACAAGCTGGAACAGGTGTTTGCCGGGACCCGCTCGAAGTTTTTTGGATTTTTGCACGGCGAAGCACTATC